>DASZCB010000072.1:0-6825 GCA_035943575.1 Rhodanobacter sp.
CATGGAACTCCTGACCCAGCTCGGCCAGCACGTTGTTCGCCTCGTCCACATGGATCGCGCTGCCGAACCAGTTGCCGAACAGCACTGGGCCGACCGTGAAGAAACCGACCAGTAACGACGGGATCGCCAGCAGCACCAACGGCAGCGTCACCACCCACGGCGACTCCTTCGGCAGCTCGTGCATGATGCCCTGCTCGTGATGGCCGTGGTCATCGAGATGCTCGACATGATGGCCATGTCCGTGATCGGCCACCACGGTGAAGCGCTCCTTGCCGTGGAACGTCAGGTACATCTGGCGGAACGTGTACAAACCCGTCACCAAGGCACCGGCCATGACGCAGAAATACGCGTAGTGCGCCCCCCAGCGGTGTGACTCGCCGACGGCCTCGATGATCGCGTCCTTCGAATAGAAGCCCGAGGTGAACGGCACCGCCACCAGCGCCAGCGAGCCGATCCACATGGTGCCGCAAGTCCACGGCATGTATTTGCGCAGGCCGCCCATGTAGCGCATGTCCTGCTCGTGATGCATCGCGATGATCACCGAGCCGGCGCCGAGGAACAGCAGCGCCTTGAAGAACGCGTGCGTCATCAGATGGAACACCGCGCCGCTGTACATCGACACGCCCAGCGCCACCGTCATGTAGCCGAGCTGCGACAGCGTCGAATACGCGATCACGCGTTTGATGTCATTTTGGACTATGCCAATCAAACCGGTGAACAACGCGGTGGTCGCACCGATCACCAGCACGAAGCTGAGCGCGGTCGACGACAGCTCGAACAGCGGCGACATGCGCGCCACCATGAAGATGCCGGCAGTTACCATGGTCGCCGCATGGATCAGCGCGGAGATCGGGGTCGGGCCTTCCATCGAGTCGGGCAGCCACACGTGCAGAGGTACCTGCGCCGACTTGCCCATCGCGCCGATGAACAGGCAGATGCAGATCACCGTGGCGGCATCCCAGTGCGTATTCGCCGTGATCTGCAGAGTGCGGCCGATCAGCGAGGGTGCCGAACCAAACGCGGTGGCGTAATCCAGCGTGCCGAGAAAATACAGCACCGCCGCGATACCGAGCAGGAAGCCGAAATCACCCACGCGGTTGACCAGGAACGCCTTCAGGTTCGCAAAAATCGCGGTCGGCCGCTTGTACCAGAAGCCGATCAGCAGGTACGACACCAGGCCCACAGCTTCCCAGCCGAAGAACAGCTGCATGAAGTTGTTGCTCATCACCAACATGAACATCGAGAAGGTGAACAGCGAGATGTAGCTGAAGAAGCGCTTGTAGCCGTCGTCATCGGCCATGTAGCCGATGGTGTAGACGTGCACCAGCAGCGACACGAAGCTCACCACCACCAGCATCATCGCGGTGAGGCGGTCGACCAGGAAGCCGACACTGGCGTTGAAATGGCCGATCTGGAACCAGGTGTAGAGGTTCTGGTTGTACGTCTCTGCGCCACCCAGGGTGAGCTGATAAAGCACATAGAACGACAGCGCGCAGGAGATCGCCACGCCGAGGATGGTGACGCTGTGCGAACCTACGCGGCCCAGGAACTTGCCCAGAAAGCCGGCCAGCACGCAGCCAACCAGCGGCGCCAGTGCGATCGTCAGCAGGATGGAAGTCGAAAGCTGCATCGGGTCAACCCTTCATGCTGTCGATGTCGGCGATATTGATCGTGCTGCGATTGCGGAACAGCAGCACCAGGATCGCCAGGCCGATGGCGGCTTCCGCCGCGGCCACGGTAAGGATGAAGAACACGAACACCTGCCCCGACACGTCGCCGAGAAAACGCGAGAACGCCACGAAATTCATGTTCACGGCGAGCAGCATCAACTCGATCGACATCAGCAGCACGATCACGTTCTTGCGGTTGATGAACAGGCCGGCGACGGCGATGCAGAACAGCACCGCACCGAGCACGATGTAATGCGCGAGCGTGATCATGATTTGGATTCCTGCGGCGGGGTCGGCGATTCGTCGACGGGGCGTTCGGCCGCCATCTTCACGATACGGACGCGGTCACGCGGATTGACCTTGACCTGCTGGCTGGCCGACTCGTAGCGTGCGTCGCCGCGATGGCGCAGGGTCAACGCCACCGCCGCCACCACGCCCACGGTCAGGATCAGTGCGGCAATCTCGAACGGCAGCAGGAATTTTGTGTACAACGCCTGGCCCAGCCACGCCGTATTGGACATGCCGGCGACGGTGGCAGGATTGGCGCCCATGATCTGCACATGCATGGCACGCACGCCGATCAAGCCGAGCATTTCCGCCAGCATCGCCACGGCCACGATCAGGCCGACCGGCAGGAACTTCACGAAGCCCTCGCGCATCTTTTCCTGGTCGATGTCGAGCATCATCACCACGAACAGGAACAGCACCATCACCGCGCCGACGTAGACCACGATCAGCGCCAGCGCCAGGAATTCGGCATCCAGCAACATCCACAGGCAGGCGGCGCTGAAGAAAGTAAGCACCAGCGCAAGCACCGCATGCACCGTGTTCTTCAGCGTGATCACCGACAGCGCAGCGGCCACGGTGACGAAGCCGAAGCCGTAGAAACAGATGAGTTGAAACAGTTGGGGATTCATCGTTGGCCTCAGCGGTACGCCGCATCTTGCGCGCGGTCAGCGGCGATCTGCTGTTCGAAACGATCGCCGATGGCAAGCAGCTGCTGCTTGTTCACCACGTTCTCGCCACGGTGTTCGAAGTGGTATTCGTGGATCGAAGTCTCGACGATCGAATCGACCGGGCAGCTCTCCTCGCAGAAACCGCAGAAGATGCACTTGAACAGATCGATGTCGTAGCGCGTGGTACGACGCTGGCCGTCGCTCTCGCGCGGCGCCGAGTCGATCGTGATCGCCAGCGCCGGACACACCGCCTCGCACAGCTTGCACGCGATGCAGCGCTCCTCGCCGTTCGCATAGCGACGCAGCGCATGCAGGCCGCGGAAACGGTTCGACTTCGGGATGTGCTCCATCGGATAGCGCACGGTGTACTTTGGCTTGAACATGTAGCGCATGGTCAGGCCCATGCCCTGGAACAGTTCGATCAGCAGCAGGCTCTTGAAATAGCCGGTAATGCGATTCATTGGTTATGCCCCCACGCCGATGCTGACCCAGCCGAAATATTTCATGCAGCCGGCGACCATCACCCACACGATGGCGATCGGGATAAGCACCTTCCAGCCCAGCCGCATGATCTGGTCATAGCGGTAACGCGGGAACGTGGCACGGAACCACAGGAACATGAACGCGAATACGAACGCCTTGATGAACAGCCAGATGAAGCCGCCGGTCCAGATCCAGTTGATCCAGTTCGGTGCGTCGGCGTGGATCCAGCCCTGCACCGGGCTGAGCCAGCCGCCCATGAACAGGATCGAGGCCAGGAAGCTGACCAGGATCATGTTGGCGTATTCGGCCAGGAAGAAGATCGCGAACGCCGAGCCGGAATATTCCACATGGAAACCGGCGACGATTTCCGACTCGCCCTCGGCCACATCGAACGGCGCACGATTCGTCTCGGCCACGCCGGAGATGAAATAAATCACGAACACCGGCAACAGGGGCAGCCAGTACCAGCCCAAGAAACCCTTGCCCGATTGCGCGTTGACGATGTCGGTGAGGTTTAAGCTGCCGGCGAGCACCAGCACGCAGACCAAGCACAGGCCCATCGCCAGCTCATAGGAGATCACCTGCGCGGCCGAACGCATCGCACCGAGCAGCGCATAGCGCGAGTTGGACGCCCAGCCCGCGAGGATGATGCCGTACACCCCGAGCGAGGTCATCGCCAGCAGGTACAGCACGCCCGCATTCGCGTTCGACAGCACCATCTTGCCGCTGAACGGAATCACCGCCCACGCCGCGAGTGCCGGAATCAGTGCCAGCAACGGTGCCAGGTAATACAGGAAGCGGTTCGCCTTGGTCGGCAGGATCACTTCCTTGATCAGCAGCTTGACCACGTCGGCGAACGCCTGCAGCAGGCCGAACGGACCGATCTTGTTCGGTCCGAGGCGCACGTGCATCCAGCCGATGACCTTGCGCTCCCAGTACACGAACATCGCCACCGCGATGATCAGCGGCACCACGATCGCCAGGATGTAGAGGACCGGAATCAGGAGCTGATGGATAAGTTGATCAGCCATGATGCTTATGCCTTGCTCAAGGTGATGGCCGCGCCATACGGCGGCAGCGTGACGGTGAGATCCTGGGCAGCCTCGATCCATGCCGTACCGTCCGGCACGGCCACATCGAGCACCAGCGGCAGCAGCACGTCGCCGATGCGCACCTGTGTACCATCGGCAACACCAAGCCGCTGTGCTTCGACCGCATTCAGACGCACTGCCGGGGCACGATTGAGCGGATGCGCATTCAGCGCGGTGGCACGACGCAGCACCGCATCACCGCGATAGATCGGCCAGGTGGCGAGACGGGTCAGGCCGTTGATCGCTGGGCGCGTGGCCAAGCCGTTGCGTGTCGTCATCGCGCGCGCGCTGATGCCTTCACGCAAGCCGGCCATATCGTCAAACTCGAAGCCGGTCAGCTGCAGGCCACCGCCCAGCGCACGCAACACCTTCCAGCCCGGACGAACCTGACCGGGCGCCTTTGCACCGGCAACCACGCCCTGCGCCAGGCCGTCGACGTTGATCAGAGTGGCGTCGATCTCCGGCAGCAACGCGATCGGCAGGATCACGTCGGCGACCTCGCGCAACGCGGCACTGGCGTAGGCGCTGAACGCCACCACCTGCTCCGCGCCACGCAACGCCTTCAATGTTGCCGCGCCATCGGCGAAATCGTGCGGCGGCTCGACGCCATACAGCACGTAGCTCTTGCGCGCCTGCACCAGCATCGCCTGCGCGTCCAGCCCGCCATTGCCCGGCAGCACGCCGAGCTTGGCCAGACCGATGGCGTTGGCGCCGACCGGCAATTCGTTGTAACCGGCACCAGTGGCCTCGGCGATGAAGCGTGCAATGGCGCGTAGCCACGAAGCCTGCGGATGGGTCACCGCAGCCTCGCCGAGAATCACCACCGCCCTACCCGACTTCAACGCAGCGATCGCATCGCTGTCGCCCTGGTCGCTTGGCGCAGCGTTGATCGCATCAGCCAACGTAGCCGGTGCGGTTGCACCGGCGGTCACGGCAGCCTTGGCCAGTGTCAGCAACGCATCGACCAGCGCCTGCGGCGCGACAATCGATTCGCCGGCAAGGCTGTAATTGAAATCGAAACTGGCCGGATTGACCGCATAGACTCTGGCGCCCTTCTTCACCGCCTGATGCAGGCGGTGATTGAGCAACGGCATCTCATGCCGCAGATCGGAGCCGACCAGCAACGCGGCCTTGACCTGGGCCACATCGGCTACCGACAGCGCGAAACTGCTGGCCACGGCATTGTCGGCAAAATCGAGCTGACGCAGGCGATGATCGACATGTGCGCTGCCCAGACCACGCGCCAGCCGCATCAGCAGATCGCCCTCCTCGTTCGAAGTCGCCGGATGCACCAGGATGCCCAGCTCGCTGCCCGGCGCCTTCTTCAGCGCTTCACCGGCAAACTGCAGCGCATCTTCCCACGTGGTCGCTTGCCACTGACCGTTGCGCTTCACTTCCGGCGCGCTGATGCGATCGGCCGCGTACAGGCCCTGATAGCTATAGCGATCGCGATCGGACAGCCAGCATTCGTTGATCGTTTCGTTGTCGCGCGGCACCGTGCGCAACACCTCACCACGGCGCGTATGCAGCCACAGGTTGGAGCCGAGCGCGTCGTGGTAAACGATCGAAGGCTTGGCGATCAGCTCCCAGGCACGGGCCTGGAACTGGAACGGTTTGTTGGTGAGCGCGCCGACCGGGCAGACGTCGACAATGTTGCCGGACAGCTCGGTCTCGATTGTCTTGCCGATATACGTGCCGATTTGCAGGTTCTCACCGCGATTCATGCCGCCCAGTTCATAGGTGCCGGCAATCTCGCTGGTGAAGCGCACGCAACGCGTGCACTGGATGCAGCGGGTCATCTCGGTGGCAACCAACGGCCCGATATTCTCGTCGGCGATGGTGCGCTTGCGCTCGGTATAGCGCGAGACGCTGCGACCGTAACCCAACGCCACGTCCTGCAGCTCGCACTCGCCGCCCTGATCGCAGATCGGGCAGTCGAGCGGATGGTTGATCAGCAGGAACTCCATCACGTCTTTCTGGAATTTCAACGCCTTGTCCGAGCGCGTCATCACCTTCATGCCTTCGGCCACCGGCGTGGCGCAGGCCGGCTGCGGCTTGGGCATCAGCTTGCCGCCCATCTCCACATCGACCAGGCACATGCGGCAGTTGGCGGCGATCGGCAGCTTGCGGTGATAGCAGAAGCGCGGAATCGCGACACCGATCGCGTCGGCGGCCTCGATGATCATCGCGCCCTTGCGGATCTGCGTGGGCTTGCCGTCGACCTCGATGTTGATCAGGTCAAGTGCGGCATTGTTGGCTGGCTGCGCACTCATGCAGCGACTCCCCGGTTGGCTTCGGCCAGCTGGTCATCGACCATCGAGCGGCCGTGCTGCACGAAATATTCGAATTCGTTCCAGAAACGCGCGAGGAAACCCTGCACTGGCCACGCCGCGGCTTCGCCGAACGCGCAAATAGTGTGACCCTCGATCTGACCGGCAATCGCCTTCAGGCGGTACAGGTCGTCCTGCGTGCCCTTGCCTTCGACGATGCGCGTAAGCACGCGGTACATCCAGCCGGTACCTTCACGGCACGGCGTGCACTGACCGCAGGACTCGGCCATGTAGAAGCGCGAGATGCGATGGCAGACCCTGACCATGCAGGTGGTTTCGTCCATCACGATCACCG
>DASZCB010000073.1:0-11121 GCA_035943575.1 Rhodanobacter sp.
ATCTGTACGGTGCAGCATGCGGGGGCGTACGGGATGGCTTGCGACAACCGCTAAAATGGCCGTCTTTTGCCGGACTGCGTAGCCGCATGAGCGAGAACCAGCGAGATATCGAGGCCGGTATCCAGACCGACCTCAACGGTCAGATGACCTACGGTGGCTATCTGCATCTGGATACTTTGCTGTCGGCGCAGCAGCCGTTGAGTCAGCCTCCGCATCACGACGAGATGCTGTTCATCGTGCAGCACCACGTGTCCGAGCTGTGGATGAAGTTGTTGATCCACGAGCTGAAGGCGGCGGTGGTGAATCTGCAGGTCGACGACGTCGACGCCTGCCTGAAGATTCTCGCTCGCGTGAAACAGGTGCAGCGGCAGCTGTTCGAGCAGTGGGCGGTACTGGAGACGCTGACACCGTCGGAGTATCTGGAGTTTCGTGGCGTGCTGGGACCGTCGTCCGGCTTCCAGTCGCTGCAGTACCGGCAGATCGAATTCCTGCTCGGCAACAAGAATGCCGGCATGCTCAAAGTATTTGCACACGATCCAGTCGCGCAGGCCGAGCTGCGTGTGACGCTGGAAACCCCGAGCCTGTACGACGAGTTCCTGCGCTACCTGGCGCGGCGCGGCCATGCGGTGCCGGGCGAACTGCTGCAGCGCGACTGGACTCAGCCCTATCAGCGCAGCGAAGCATTGCTGCCGGTGCTCAAGCGCATCTATGAAGGGCGTGCGGAGTTCTGGCCGGAATATCATCTGTGCGAACAGCTGGTGGATGTGGAGGGGAGTTTCCAGCTGTGGCGCTTCCGTCACATGAAGACGGTGGAGCGGATCATCGGCCATCGCCGCGGCACCGGCGGTTCGTCCGGCGTGAGCTTCTTGAAGAAGGCGCTCGATCTGGAATTCTTCCCCGAGCTGCTGGACGTGCGCACGGTGCTGGGCAGCTGACTTCATGCTGCGCCGCATTTGACGGCTTGCACGGCCAGCGGTTACACCTTTCAGCTTGAATCACGATTCCGCTCGACACGCGCTGTGTCGATCAGAAGCCAATAGGGGAACCCATGAACCAGGCTGTCGAAACAAGCGCTGCGCCGAATTATCCACAACTGCTCGGCCATCCGCGTCCGTTGTGGATGCTGTTCATGACCGAGTTCTGGGAGCGTTTCGCGTTCTACAGCGTGAGCTGGGCGCTGGCGCTATACATCGTGGCGCATTTCTACAACGGCGACTCGTCCGGCCAGGCATGGGCCAGCAGCATCTTCGGTGCCTATACCGCGCTCATCTACGCTTCCAGCATTTTTGGCGGCTATGTGGCGGACAAGGTCATCGGCTACCAGCGCTCGATCCTGCTCGGCGCGCTGGTGATGGCGATGGGCCTGTTCGTGGTGATGCTGCCCGGGCGCGAAATTTTCCTGGTCGGGCTGGCGATGGTGATCGTCGGCAATGGCCTGTTCAAGCCGAACATCTCCACGATGGTCGGACAGCTTTACGGGCGTGACGACCCGCGGCGCGATCGCGGTTTCACCCTGTTCTACATGGGCATCAACGGCGGAGCGCTGCTGGCGCCGCTGCTGACCGGCTGGATGGCCGGCTATTTCACCGACACGCCGATGCAGCAGAACTACCGGATCGTGTTCGGTGCCGCCGGCGTTGGCATGCTGCTGAGCCTGCTGTGGTTCTGGTTCGGACGACGCGGCCTGCAGGGCGTAGGTCGTCCCGCGCCGGAGGCCGCTGGTCGGATGCGCGTGGTGTGGGTGTTGCTCGGCATGGCGGTCGCGGTGCCGCTGGTATATCTGCTGCTGGCGTTCGTCACCACCGGGTTGCAGTGGCTGCTGGGCCTGTTGTTCGTGGGCGTGGCGGCGATGCTGCTGGTCGAGGCGGTCAGGCACGGTCGGGTGCAGGTGGATCGCGTGGTGGCGATGCTGATCATCTTCGCCTTCAACATCCTGTTCTGGATGTTCTACTTTCAGCTGGGCACGTCATTCAATTTCCTGGCGCAGAACCTGGTCGACCGACAGATGTTCGGTGACTGGACGTTCCCGGTCGGCTGGTTTCAGTCGGTGAGTCCGCTGGCGATCATCGTGCTGGCACCGGTGGTCACCCTGGTCTGGGGTTTTCTGGCCGCGCGCAAAAGTGAGCCGTCGATCCCGCGCAAGTTCGGCCTGGGCCTGGTCTTCAACGGGCTGGGGTTTGCTGTGCTGATGTACGCGTTGTCGCGACTGCTCGATGCGCATGGCCTCATTCCGTTCTGGCCGCTGGTGCTGTGCTACGTGCTGCAGACCGTGGGCGAGTTGTGCTTGTCGCCGATCGGGCTGTCGATGGTGACCAAGCTGGCGCCGCCGCGGCTGGTCGGGCTGGCGATGGGCGGTTGGTTTCTCTCGTTGGCGGTCGGCGGCAACCTGTCCGGCCTGCTGGCAGGCCATATCAGCGGCGACAGCGGCATGACCGCAACTTCGGCACTGAGCGGCTTTACTTTCAGCTTCTGGCTGCTGGCCGGCGCCGGCGTGCTGCTGTTGCTAATCGCACCGCTGATCAACAAGCTGATGCACGGCGTACGCTGATCCGGGCAGGTTGAATCGCAACAGATAGGGCAGCCCATGGGCTGCCCTATCTGTCAGCGCTCAGTACACCGGTTGTAGCTTGTCGAGGATGCGTTCGAGCCAGACGCGCTCCTCGGCGTCAAGCTTCGCAAGCACCTCGCGTTCGCGCGCGCGCGCCATCGGCGCGACTTCGTCGTGCATCGTCCAGCCCGCTTCGGTGAGGCTCAGCACCGAGCGGCGCTTGTCGTCGTCATGGGTCACGCGGCTGACCCGCTTGGCTTCGACCAGCCGTGCCAGCGCGCGACTCACCGCCACCTTGTCCATCGCGGTGCGCTCGGCCACCTCACGTGCCGACAGCCCGTCAAAACGGGCAAGCACGGACATCACCCGCCATTCGGTCACCGAGATGTCGTAGCGGCGCTGGTAGTCGTCAGCGATCGCCTGACTGATCGTGTTGGACAGGATCGACAGCCGGTACGGCAGGAAATGCTCCAGCTGCAGCGGAGCGTGCTCGGCGGTGGCGGGGGCAGGCTTGCGCTTGGCGGGCATTGCAGCGGTGTTCCTTGCAAATGGTTTCATATGAAACTATAACGTACGATTATCCGGATGGTGGCACGCTCAGGCACTGCCATCGTGCACCGACATACAGGAGAGCGCCATGAACGCCCAGCCGAACCTTGGCATGCAGGTCACCACGTTCGAGAACCCGATGGGTATCGACGGTTTCGAATTCGTCGAGTTTGCCGCACCTGCGGGGCGCGCTGGCGAGCTGCACGACTTGTTCAAGCGGATGGGTTTCAGCGCCGTGCTGAAGCACAAAACGCGGGCGATCACGGTGTACCGGCAGAACGGGGTGAACTTCCTCGTCAACGAGGATCCGGATTCATTCGCTGCCGATTTCGCCAAAGCGCATGGCCCGTGCGCCTGCGGCTTCGCGATCCGCTTCACCAAACCGGCGGCCGAAGTGCTGGCCACCGTACTGGGCAACAGCGGCGAAGCGATCGATCACAAGGCCACCAGCAAGGCGGTCAGTGCGCCGGCGGTGAAGGGCATCGGCGACTGCATGTTGTACCTGATCGACCGCTACGGCAGTGCTGGCAGCATCTACGACGCCGACTACTCACTCATCGAAGGCGCCGAGCAGAACCCGGCCGGCTTCGGTCTGACCTTCATCGATCACCTGACCCACAACCTGTACTTCGGCAACATGCAGAAGTGGTCGGACTACTACGAGAAGCTGTTCAACTTCCGCGAGATCCGCTACTTCGACATCAAGGGCGTCAAGACCGGCTTGGTGTCGAAAGCGATGACCGCGCCGGACGGCGTCGTGCGCATCCCGCTCAATGAATCGAGCGACCCGAAGAGCCAGATCAACGAATACCTCGACATGTATCATGGCGAAGGCATCCAGCACATCGCCTGCTTCACCGACGACATCTACACTACGGTGGAGAAGATGCGCGCGGCCGGCGTGGAATTTCTCGATACGCCGGATGCATATTTCGAGGTGATCGACGAGCGCGTACCGAACCACGGCGAGGACGTGGCACGGCTGGCGAAGAACAAGATCCTGATCGATGCCGACCTCGAGACCAAACAACGCAAGCTGCTGCAGATCTTCACCCAGAACGCGATCGGGCCGATCTTCTTCGAGATCATCCAACGCAAGGGCAATGAAGGTTTCGGTGAGGGCAATTTCCAGGCGCTGTTCGAGTCGATCGAGCGCGACCAGATGAAGCGCGGTTTCCTGTAAGGATCTGTCCTCATGGCGATGATTGTCAGCAATGGTTACCAATCCGGCTTCGGCAACGAATTCGCCAGCGAGGCAATCGCCGGCGTGCTTCCGGTAGGCCAGAACTCACCGCAGCGAGTCGCGCATGGCTTGTATGCGGAGCAACTGTCCGGCACCGCATTCACCGCGCCGCGGCACAGCAATCGGCGCAGCTGGTTGTACCGGATCCGTCCGGCGGCGGTGCACGAGCCGTTCCAGCCGCTGGCGCATGCCACGTTCCACAACCACTTCGACGAGGCGCCCGCCACGCCGAACCAGTTGCGCTGGGATCCGCTGCCATTTGCGAGCACGCCGACCGACTTCGTCGATGGCCTGGTGACGCTGGCCGGCAATGGCGGCGCGGCCGAGCAGGCGGGCATCGGTATCCACGTCTATACGGCGAATCGTTCGATGCAGGAGCGGTTTTTCTACGACGCCGATGGCGAGCTGCTGATCGTGCCGCAGCTGGGCCGGTTGCGCCTCGCTACCGAGCTGGGCGTGCTGGAGGTCGAGCCGCAGGAGATCGCGGTGATTCCGCGCGGTGTGCGTTTCCGGGTCGAGTTGCTTGATGACACAGTGCGTGGTTACGTCTGCGAAAACTTTGGCGCGCTGTTACGCCTGCCGGATCTCGGTCCGATCGGTTCGAACTGCCTGGCCAACGCGCGTGATTTCCTGACGCCGCATGCGGCGTATGAAGACGTCGATGGCGCGTTCGAGCTGATCGCGAAATTCCAGGGCGCGCTGTGGTCGGCGAAGATCGATCACTCGCCGCTGGACGTGGTCGCGTGGCACGGCAACTACGCGCCATACAAATACGATCTGCGCCGCTTCAACACGATCGGCTCGATCAGTTTCGACCATCCCGATCCGTCGATCTTCACCGTGCTGACCTCGCCCAGCGACACAGCCGGCACCGCGAACGTGGATTTCGCGATCTTCCCGCCGCGCTGGCTGGTGGCACAACACACGTTCCGGCCGCCGTGGTTCCATCGCAACGTGGCCAGTGAGTTCATGGGCCTGATCACTGGTGTCTACGACGCCAAGGCCGAAGGCTTCCTGCCCGGCGGCGCGTCGCTGCACAATTGCATGAGCGGCCACGGCCCGGATGCGGCCACGTTCGAGAAGGCATCGGCCGCCGACCTGTCGAAACCCGATGTGATCGGCGGCACCATGGCCTTCATGTTCGAGACGCGCAAGGTGATTCGCCCCACGCAACAGGCGCTCGCTTCGCCGCAGCTGCAGGGCAATTATCACGAATGCTGGCAGGGCATCCGCAAGCATTTCGATCCGTCGCAGGCCTAAGTCGCAGGCCGTCGCCGTCACACCACTGTTAGTCTGGAGCACTGCATGAAGCTGGGAAGTTTGAAAGAAGGTGGTCGCGATGGCACGCTGATCGTGGTCAGTCGTGATCTGACATGCGCAGTGAAGGCCGTCGCCGTCGCGCCGACCCTGCAGGCAGCACTGGACGACTGGTCGAACAGCGCGCCGCGGCTCAATGCATTGTCCGAGGCGTTGAACGCAGGCGCCGCGGCGGATGCGTTTGCGCTGGACATGGCTGCGCTCGCCTCGCCGCTGCCGCGTGCTTACGAATTCGTCGACGGTTCGGCCTATCTACCGCACGTCGAACGCGTGCGACGCGCGCGCGGCGCCGAGGTGCCGGCCAGCTTCTACACCGACCCGCTGATGTATCAGGCCACCAGCGCGGGCTTTCTCGGCCCGCGCGATGCGGTGGTGGTGCCGAGCGAGGACTACGGCATCGACCTGGAAGCCGAAGTGGTCGTGATCACCGACGACGTGCCGATGGCGTCGACACCGGCGCAGGCGTCGGAGCACATCCAGCTGATCGGGTTGATCAATGACGTGAGCTTGCGCGGGCTGATCCCGGGCGAGTTGGCAAAGGGTTTTGGTTTCCTGCAGAGCAAGCCGCGCTCGGCGTTGTCGCCGGTGCTGGTGACGCCGGATGAACTGGGCGACGCATGGCAAGGCGACAAGCTGCACCTGCCGATGCGCACCTGGTTGAACGGCGCGTGGTTCGGCGCGGCCGAGTGCGGCGTCGACATGCAGTTCAGCTTTGCGGAACTCATCGCGCACGTGGCCAAGACCCGCCCGCTGACCGCCGGCACCATCGTCGGCTCGGGCACGATCGCGAACGAGGACACGTCCAAGGGCGCCTCCTGTCTCGCCGAGCAGCGCACGGTGGAGACACTGCGCGACGGCCAGCCGAGCACGCCGTTCATGAAGTTTGGCGACCGCCTGCGCATCGACGTCACTGATGCGGCCGGTGCCTCGATCTTCGGTTCGATCGAGCAGGTAATCGCGCCGCTCCAGCGCTGAGCGGCACCACGGTTCGCATCAGGGACGTCCGGACGGATGGACGTCCACAGACGCCGATGTCATAAGCCATCTCAAGGATGGCGTCGCCGCGTAATTGCGGCGACGCTACTTGGTGGCGACCTCGTCGAGCCGATGGAAAACGCGCTCACGATCACGGTTGCTCCCATCAGACTGTGGCATGTTGCCGCAGTCATGTTACGCGCCGACAGGCGCCCGACATCTGCACTTCAGGGATGAAGGTCACCTGGCCGCGCGCCCGGAGAAACCACAGGGAGAAACCGATGTCGCGCTTTTTGTCCGTTGCCTTTGCTGGCGCCGCGGCGCTGTTGCTCGTTGCTTGCTCCGGTCACTCGGGAGCCGTCGCTACGGCAGCGGCCGATGTCTCGCCCGATGCCGTCGCCACGTCCGGTGACTTCGGTCCGCCAGAGGGCGCGCCGATCCACGCGGTGCTGACCAGTCCGCCGAACGTGCCGCCGCCGATCCACCGCGATCATCCGGTGAAAGTGATCGTGGATCTCGACGTGATCGAGAAGACCCTGCCGATTGCCGACGGCGCCACCTACACGTTCTGGACGTTTGGGGGCACCGTGCCGGGCAGCTTCATCCGCGTGCGTCAGGGCGACACGGTGGAGTTCCACCTGCGCAACGCGCCGGGCAACAAGATGCCGCACGACATCGATCTGCACGCGGTGACCGGCCCTGGCGGCGGCGCGTCGGCCAGCCTCACCGCGCCGGGGCATGAATCGCAGTTCAGCTTCAAGGCGCTCAAGGCTGGCCTGTTCGTGTACCACTGCGCTACTACGCCTGCGGGCATGCACATCGCGAACGGCATGTACGGCCTGATCCTGGTCGAGCCGCCGCAGGGTCTGCCGAAAGTGGATCACGAGTACTACGTGATGCAGGGCGATTTCTACACGAACGGCGCCTACCACGCGAAAGGCCGCCAACTGTTCGACATGGACAAGGCGATCGCCGAGCAGCCGACCTACGTACTGTTCAACGGTCGCGAGGGTTCGCTCACCGGCGCCAACGCGCTCACCGCGAAGGCGGGTGAGACGGTGCGCCTGTTCGTCGGCAACGGCGGACCGAACCTCACGTCGAGCTTCCACGTGATCGGCGAGGTCTTCGACCGCGTCTGGGAAGGCGGCTTCGTGCATCCGCAGGCGGACGTGCAGACCACCGCGGTGCCGCCGGGTAGTGCGACCACGGTGCAGTTCCGCAGCGAGGTGCCGGGCACGTACGTGCTGGTCGATCACGCCATCTTCCGCGCGTTCAACAAGGGCGCGATCGGCATGCTCAAGGTCAGCGGTGAGGAGAGTCCGCTGGTCTACTCCGGCAAGCAGGCGGATCGGCCGTACGCAGGCGACGACACACCGGCCAGCGAGGCATCGGTGTCCACCGCTGTGGCGCAGGCCGCCCCGGCCTCGACCACGCCGGCCGAGCAGATCCATGCCGGCCGCCAGCTTTTCGATGGCAACTGCAGCGCCTGTCACCAGACGAACGGCACGGGTGTGCCGAACGCGTTTCCACCGCTGGCGAAATCCAGTTTGCTGGCGAGCGACCCGCAGAGCGCGATCGGCATCGTGCTGCAGGGCCTGCACGGCAAGCTCACCGTCAACGGCCAGGAGTACAACGCGACGATGCCGCCGATGGGCCATCTCGCCAACGACGACATCGCGAACATCCTCACCTATGTGCTGAATAGCTGGGGCAATCCGGGCGGCCACATCAGCGCGGACGAGGTGAGCAAGGCGCGCGTGACGCTCGACTCCGCCGGCGGACACTGACCGCGATGCGGCCGTGGCTGCTGGCGCTGCTCGGTTTCGGCTGGCTCGCGCCGGCGGCGGCAGCGCAATACGTCGCGCTGCCGGGCGGGCGCTTGGCTAGCGTGATGCCGGCGGATGGCAAGGACGCGCCAGCGCAGATCGCGCCATTCCGCCTGCGCACCGAGCCGGTGACGAACGCGGAGTTCCTCGCCTTCGTACAGTCGCATCCGCGCTGGCGGCGCGACCGGGTGCCGCGCGTGCTTGGCGACGGTCACTATCTCGCGCAATGGGCCGCTCCTGACGCGCTGGGAGCGAACGCGTGGCCGCGGCAGCCGGTGACCGACGTGAGCTGGTTCGCAGCACAGGCCTACTGCGTCAGCGAGCATGCGCGTCTGCCCAGCTGGTACGAATGGGAATACGCCGCGGCGGCGGACGCCAGCCGTCGCGACGCACGCGCCGATCCGGTCTGGCGCGAGCGTGCGTTGCGCTGGTATGGACGCCCATCCAGCGCGCCGCTGCCGTCGATCGGTGGCACGCCGAACGTGTACGGCGTGCGCGATCTCAATGACCTGGTGTGGGAGTGGGTGGGTGACTTCAACGCGCTGTTGGTCAGCAGCGACAGCCGCGAGCAGGACGGCGCCGACAAGCTCAGGTTCTGTGGCGCCGGTGCGATCAGCATGAAGGAGAAGGAGAACTACGCCACGCTGATGCGAGTGGCCATGTTGTCTGCATTGAAGGCCGTCGACACCACCAGCAACATGGGCTTCCGTTGTGCGAAGTCCGAATGAGGAGAGAGTCATGAAACGCTGGCTGACATCCCTGTTGATGCTCCTGCTGCTGGCGAACGACGCATCGGCGACCACGCCACTGCCCGGCGACTCGATCTACCACCTGCCAGTGCAATTGACCGACCAGGATGGCCGGCAGCAGATGCTGGCCGCACGGCGCGGCCGACCGCAGCTGGTGGCGATGTTTTATACCTCATGCACGATGGTCTGCCCCTTGATCATCGACAGCCTGCAACTGACCCGCAATGCGCTGGACCCGGCAATCCGCTTGCGGATCGACCTGCTCGCCGTGAGTTTCGACCCGGCCAGGGACGACGTGACCGCGCTGCGGCGTTATGCGGACAAGCGCAAACTGGATACCCGGTTCTGGACCCTGGCTCGCGCCAGGCCGGTGCCGGTGCGCCAGTTGTCCGGCGTGCTCGAACTGCAGTATCGGCAACTACCCGATGGCGAGTTCAATCACAGCAGCGAGTTGATCCTGCTCGACGCCGACGGCCGCATTGCCGCCCGAACCACGGTGATCGGCAAGCTCGATCCCGCCTTCGTGAAAGCGGTGCGCAAGATGGTCGCACAGCCTCGATGACATGTGTAGGCTCCATCGCAGCTTGATCCATGTGAGCACGGCAACGACGTTCGGCGTACTCGGGCGTTCGTCAACCCGATATGGGCGATGCGGTGCGGGAAAATGGATGTATCGGGTTCCGGCATGCCCATCGGGTGGTGTTCGGCCTCATGATCGGTATCGTTTTTCAGGCCAGGACCATGTTCTACTTGCAGTCCACATTTTTCTCACGAGGTGCAGCATGTCCGCAGTTACGCTCAAGGGTCAGCCGATCAGTATCAATGGCCAGTTTCCGGCGGTGGGTACACCGGCGCCGGCGTTCACCTTGGTGGGTGGTGATCTGTCCGACGTCACGCTGTCGAGATTTTCAGGCAAGCGCAAGGTGCTGAATATTTTTCCGAGTGTCGATACGCCGACCTGCGCTATGTCAGTTCGTCATTTCAACCAGTCAGCCAGCCAGCTCGACAACACCGTGGTGCTTTGCATCTCGGCCGACCTGCCGTTTGCGCAGGCGCGCTTCTGCGGCGCCGAAGGGCTGGACAAGGTGATCAACCTGTCGCTGATGCGCGGGCATGAGTTCCTCAACGATTATGGCGTGGCGATCGCCAGCGGTCCGCTGGCCGGTCTGGCCGCGCGCGCGGTACTGGTGCTGGATGGACACGACAAGGTGATCCATGCCGAGCTGGTCAGCGAGATCGCGCATGAGCCGGATTACGACGCCGCGCTGAAGGCGCTGGAATGATCGTGTCTGCGCAGACTGCCCTGATCGCGAAATAGCAGCAGGGATTCACCAGTTCGGCGCCTTGATCAACGATGAAGGTGAGCTCGGCCAACAAAAAAACCGCGCCAGTTGGCGCGGTTTTTTTATCTCCGAAACGAGCTGGCTTATTTGGCTGCCACGACCCGCACCATCTCCAGGCACTTGTTCGAGTAGCCCCACTCGTTGTCGTACCAGCTCACCAGTTTGACGAAGGTGCTATCCAGCGCGATGCCGGCATCGGCGTCGAACACCGAGGTGCAGGTCTCGCCGCGGAAGTCGGTCGCGACGACCTTGTCCTCGGTGTAGCCGAGTACGCCCTTCAACGCGCCTTCGCTCTGTGCCTTCATCTCCGCGCAGATCTCCGCGTAGGTAGCATCCTTGATCAGCTCGACGGTGAGGTCGACCACGGACACGTCCGAGGTCGGCACGCGGAAGCTCATGCCGGTGAGCTTCTTGTTGAGCTCGGGAATCACCACGCCGACGGCCTTGGCGGCGCCGGTGGACGAGGGGATGATGTTTTCCAGAATGCCGCGGCCGCCGCGCCAATCCTTGTTGCTAGGGCCGTCAACCGTCTTCTGCGTCGCGGTAGCAGCGTGTACGGTGGTCATCAGGC
>DASZCB010000074.1:0-2517 GCA_035943575.1 Rhodanobacter sp.
GAAGAAATCGCGCAGCAAGCTGGCGGATTCTTCGGCAAGCAGGCCACCGGCCACTTCGATGCGATGGTTGTGGCGTGCGTCGACAAGTGTGTCGAACACGCTGCCGGCAGCGCCGGTCTTGGGATCGGCGGCGGCATAGACCACGCGTCCGATACGGGCATGAATCATCGCCATCG
Source organism: Rhodanobacter sp. (assembly GCA_035943575.1). GTDB lineage: Bacteria > Pseudomonadota > Gammaproteobacteria > Xanthomonadales > Rhodanobacteraceae > Rhodanobacter. Next base: position 177 of record DASZCB010000074.1, read on the forward strand.
CGCACATCGAGCAAGGTTCCAGCGTGACGTACAACGTAGCCCCGGACAGGCGATGGTTGGCGAGTTTTTCGCCGGCCGCACGCAGCGCCATGATCTCGGCGTGGGCAGTCGGGTCGTGCAAGGTGATATTGCGATTCCAGCCCAGCCCGACGATCTCGCTGTCCTGCACTAGCACGGCGCCCACCGGCACCTCGTTTTCGGCGTCACGCGCATGTACGGCAAGTTGCAACGCGCGCCGCATGTACAGCGAGTCCGCGGCCGAGAATGTCCCCGTCGGGTCAGAGATTGCGTCAGTCATTTCATCAATATAGGGCGGCTTGAATACGAGGAAGCCGGTACGCTCCCGCGACACGCAAGTAGACGGCCTTCCTATTCCCATTCGATCGTGGCGGGCGGCTTGCCGCTAATGTCATAAACGACACGAGAAACACCACGCAACTCATTGATAATTCTGTTCGAAACTTTGCCAAGAAACTCGTACGGCAAGTGCGCCCAGTGCGCCGTCATGAAGTCAATGGTCTCCACCGCGCGCAACGCGATCACCCATTCGTAGGCGCGTGCGTCACCGACTACACCGACCGACTTCACCGGCAGGAACACCGCAAATGCCTGGCTGGTCTGGTCATACAGGTCCGCCTTGCGCAATTCGTCGATGAAGATCGCGTCGGCCTGGGCCAGCAACTCGGCGTACTCGCGCTTTACCTCACCGAGGATGCGCACACCGAGACCCGGACCGGGGAATGGATGGCGGTAGACCATCGCACGCGGCAGGCCGAGTTCCACGCCAATGCGGCGAACCTCGTCCTTGAACAGCTCACGAAGCGGTTCGACCAGCTTCAATTTCATGTGCGCCGGCAGACCGCCGACGTTGTGGTGGCTCTTGATGACGTGCGCCTTGCCGGTCTTGCTGCCGGCCGATTCGATCACGTCGGGATAGATCGTGCCCTGCGCCAGCCACTTCACCTTGCTGCCGTCGGCGGTGATCTTGCTCGACTCCTCGTCGAAGATCTCCACGAACAGGCCGCCGATGATCTTGCGCTTGGCTTCCGGGTCGGCCACGCCTTCGAGCGCATTGAAATAGCGGTCCGCCGCGTTGACACGGATTACCTTGACGCCCATGTGCTCGGCCATCGTGGCCATCACCTGGTCGCCTTCCTGCCAGCGCAGCAGGCCGGTGTCGACGAACACACAGGTCAGCCGGTCGCCGATCGCCTTGTGCAGCAAGGCAGCCACCACCGAGGAATCCACACCACCGGACAGGCCCAGCAGCACATGATCGTCTCCGACCTGTTCGCGCACGCGGGCGATCTGGTCGTCGATGATGTTGGCAGCGGTCCACAGCGTGGCGCAGCCGCAGATCTCGGCGATGAAACGCTTCAGCAGCGCACTGCCCTGCTTCGTATGCGTCACTTCGGGGTGGAACTGCACGCCGTACCAGCGTTTGGACTCGTTCTCCATCACGGCAACCGGAATGCGGTCGGTAGCACCGGTAATCGCGAAACCCGGCGGCGCCTTGGCGACGTGATCGCCATGGCTCATCCACACATCGAGCTTGTGCGCATCGGCATGGTCGCTGAGACCATCGAACAGTCGGCTCTGCGAAACGATGTCGACTTCGGCATGGCCGAACTCTCGCGCGTCAGCCGCTTCGGTGGCGCCGCCCAGTTGGGCAGCCAACGTCTGCATGCCGTAGCAGATGCCGAGGATGGGCACGCCGGCCTCGAACACCTGCTGCGGTGCCTTCGGTGCGCCTGCCAGCGTAGTGGACTCCGGACCGCCGGAAAGGATGATGCCCTTCGCGCCGAATGCAGCGATCTCGGCCGGCTCGTGATCCCAGGCCCAGATCTCGCAATACACACCTAGCTCGCGGATGCGCCGCGCGATCAGTTGCGTGTATTGCGCGCCGAAATCGAGGATCAGGATCTTGTCACTATGAATATTGGTCATCGGTCCGGTTTCGTCACGTGGCAACTCGGCCACATCGAGTGCCTTTGATCTTGAAGGAACAACGAACACCGGTTGCCCGGGTCGCTACCTGTAAAACAAGGCGCCGGCTCTCGGGCCGGCGCGTCAGTCACGAGTTGAGCCGGTAATTCGGCGCTTCCTTGGTGATCTGGATGTCATGCGGATGCGCTTCAGTGACGCCAGCGGAGGTCACCTTGACGAACTGCGCCTTATGGCGCACGTCCTCGATGGTGGCCGTACCGAGATAACCCATCGACGCGCGCAGGCCCCCGATCAGCTGGTGAATGATGTTGCGCAGCGGTCCACGGTACGGCACGCGGCCCTCGATGCCTTCCGGTACCAGCTTGTCCGCATCCGACTCGTCCTGGAAATAGCG
>DASZCB010000075.1:0-16698 GCA_035943575.1 Rhodanobacter sp.
CGACGAACTGGTTCCGCCGACCAGCGCCCGCGATTTCACCTCCACACAGCTAGACAGCGTGCTGGCCGGCAGCTGGCGTACGCCCGCGAACCGCGCGCGTGACGTGTATCGCCACCCCAAGGCCACCTTGCAGTTCTTCGGCGTCCGGCCAGATCAGACGGTGATCGAGATCACCCCCGGCAGCGGCTGGTACAGCGAAATCCTGGCGCCGCTGCTGCACGATAACGGCCACTATGTCGCCGCCGTGCAGGCGCCTCGCGATGGCGGCGAAGCCCGGCGCGACGACGATGTGCTGCATCAGAAATTCGCCGCCGATGCGGTGCACTACGGCAACGCGAAGTTCGTCGTCTTCGATCCGAAGGCGCCGTCGTTCGGTGCGCCCGGTTCGGCCGATCTGGTGCTGACGTTCCGCAACGTGCACAACTGGGTCATGGCTGACACCGCGCCGGCGATGTTCAAGGCGTTCTTCGCTGTGCTGCGGCCCGGCGGTGTGCTCGGCGTGGTCGATCATCGTGCCGACGATCATGCCTCGCTGGCGACGGTGAAGCAGAGCGGTTATCTGCCGACCCATTACGTGGTGAAGCTGGCCACCGAGGCGGGCTTCACGCTGGACGAAAGCAGCGAAGTCAACGCCAACCCGAAGGACACGAAGAATTATCCGAAAGGCGTGTGGACCTTGCCGCCCACGTTCGCGTTGGGCGAGCAGGACAAGGCAAAATACCTGGCGATCGGCGAGTCCGATCGGATGACCCTGCGCTTCGTCAAGCCGTTGACGCCCGCGAACGGTGGGCACTAAACCGTCCGTCCAGCGTCCGCCATGCTGATTGCATTGAACAAGCCGTATGGCGTGCTGTGCCAGTTCACCGATGCCGACGGTCGCCGCACGCTGGCCGAATTCGTCCGGCAAAAAGACGTCTATGCGGCTGGAAGGCTTGATCAGGACAGCGAGGGTTTACTGCTGCTGACCGACGATGGCCGGCTGGCACATCGCTTGACCGACCCTCGCCACAAGCAGGTCAAGACCTATCTGGCGCAGGTGGATGGTGAGATCGATGCGGCGGCACTGCAGGCGTTGCGCGATGGCGTGTCGTTGAACGATGGTCCGACCCTGCCGGCGCAGGCGGTGCTTGCCGCCGAGCCGGACTGGCTATGGCCGCGCGACCCTCCTGTGCGCTTTCGCAAGAACCTTCCCACCAGCTGGCTCAGCCTTACCCTGCGCGAAGGCCGCAACCGGCAGGTGCGCCGGATGACCGCCGCGGTCGGCTTCCCCACCCTGCGGCTGGTCCGCGTGCGCATCGGCGAGCATGTACTGGACGGGCTGGCTCCGGGCGAGACACGGGTGCTCGCCGACTGATGCGCGATGCCTTGATCTCGCCCCTGCGTTCAGGGGAGGAGGACATGTCTCACGTCAGCCCGAAGAACGCCTCGGCCGTCGCTACGCAGCTCGCTGCGGTGACTTCCACCGGCTCACCGCGATCACGTGCGATCTCCTCGCAGATGTGCCGCAGGTACATCGGTTCATTGCGTCGATGCGCCGGCTGCGGGCGAACGGTGCGCGGCAGCAGGTAGGGCGCGTCGGTCTCGATCATCAGCCGGTTGGCCGGAATCTCTCGCACCAACTCGCGCAGATGGGTGCCGCGGCGTTCGTCGCAGATCCAGCCGGTGATGCCGATATGGCAGTCCAGCGCCAGGTAGTCGCGCAGCGCCTCGCCCGTGTCGGTGAAGCAATGCACTACCGCGGCCGGGAGTCGATCACGATAGCGGCGAAGCAGCGCGATGAAATCTGCATGCGCATCGCGCTGGTGCAGGAACAGCGGCTTCTGCAGATCCACCGCAATCTGCAGCTGGCGTTCGAACACCTGCAACTGCACGTCGCGCGGCGAATAGTTGCGGTTGTAGTCCAGCCCGGCCTCGCCGACTGCGCGCACCACGGGGTCTTGCGCAAGCTCACGCAAGAGCGCATCGGTGGCGTCGTCGTAGTCGATCGCGTGGTGCGGATGCACACCAGCGGTGGCGAACAGTGTGCCCGGATGTGCCTTGGCCAGCGCCAACGCGTGCGTGCTGCCGTCGCGCGAGGCGCCGGTGACGATCATCCGGCTGACTCCATGCGAATGCGCACGTTGCAACACAGCATCGAGGTCGTGATGGAACGATTCGTGGGTGAGGTTGGCGCCGATGTCGAGTAGTTGCATGGGCTGGTTGGATACGGAAAGCGGTCATTGTCCCAGACGCTTGAGCGTACAAGGGGCCTCGCCGCGTCGAAATTACTTGCGCGACCACGATCACACCGGCGCGAATCAGGAAATTTTCCTAGGCTGCAGGCGCCCATGGCGGTCGGCGCAGGCCCCACAATGGCGTTCATTGCTGGTGCGCTGTATGAATGGATCGTGCACGGGTCGGTCAATGCTCGCCTGTCGCCGGCCGGATGTGATAACTATGACGTTTACCGTGTTGGCGTCAGGCAACGTTGACGCGCAGCTGCATGAACTTTGAGTGGGGTGGAGGATGTCGGCAGCAATTGAGCCGGCGGTCAGCGGGGCAGGTATGGCCGTGGATGACCGTGAGGCGGAAGTCTGCGCATGGCTGGTCGCGCGTGGTCGTCTGAAAGACAGTGACCTGGGCCGCGCCCGTCGTCTGCACGAGGAGTCGACCGAAGGCACGCTGACGACCCTGATGGCGCGGCTCGGGCTGGTGTCCGAGCGTGATCTGGCCGAAGCCTGGGCCGAGCTGCTGCACGTGCCACTTCTGTCTGCGCGCGATGCGCCGGAAATGCCGCCGGCCGATCTCGATATATCGCTGCGTTTTCTCAAGCAGCAGCACGTGGTGCCAGTGCACGACGACGAACACGGCCTGGCCCTGATCGTGTCCGATCCGGCCGATCCGTATCCACTGCAGGCGGTCGAGCTGGCCGCGGGTCGACCGGTGGCATTGCGGGTGGGCCTGCGCTCGGAAATCGACGGGCTGATCGAACGTTATTACGGCAGCGGTCGCTCGGCGATGGGCACGATTGTCGAAAACCTCGACGGCAGCGCGGCGGAGGAGGATGACGTCGAGCACCTGCGCGATCTCGCTTCCGAGGCGCCCGTCATCCGGCTGGTGAATCTCATTCTTCAGCGTGCAGTCGAGCAGCGTGCCTCGGACGTGCATATCGAGCCGTTCGAGAACCGCTTGAAGGTGCGCTACCGCATCGATGGCGTGCTGCATGAAGTGGAAGCACCGCCGTCGTCATCCACCGCGGCGGTGATCTCGCGCGTGAAGATCATGGCTCGGCTGAATATTGCCGAGCGTCGTTTGCCGCAGGACGGGCGCATCCAGCTGCGCGTGCAGGGCAAGGAACTCGATCTGCGCGTGTCCACCGTGCCGACCAGCTTCGGCGAGTCGGTGGTGATGCGTATCCTCGATCGCGAATCGGTGGTGTTCGATTTCGCATCGCTCGGTTTCACCGACAGCTTCCAGCAGCGCTTCGTCGACGTGCTGGAAAAGCCGCACGGCATCCTGCTAGTGACCGGTCCGACCGGCTCGGGCAAGACCACCACGCTGTACACCGCGCTGTCGCAGATCAATACGCCGGACGTGAAGATCATCACGGTCGAGGATCCGGTCGAGTACCAGCTCGAAGGTATCAACCAGATCCAGGTGAAGCCGCAGATCGGGCTGGACTTCTCCGGCGCGCTGCGTTCGATCATGCGCCAGGATCCGGACGTGATCATGATCGGCGAGATGCGCGATCTGGAAACCTGCCGCATCGCGATCCAGTCCGCACTCACCGGCCACCTGGTGCTGTCGACGCTGCACACCAACTCGGCGGCGGGCGGCATTACGCGACTGCTCGATATGGGCGTGGAGGATTACCTGCTCGGCTCCACCATCAACGGCATCCTGGCGCAGCGGCTGGTGCGCCGGCTCGATCCGGAGACTGCAACTCCGTACGAAGCCCTGCCCGAAGTGATCGCGCAGTTCGAACTGGAGAAGTACACCGACGAACGCCCGATCCGTCTGTGGAAACCCGGCAGCAGCGCGGCCAATCCCAGCGGCTATCGCGGCCGCCGCGCGATCATGGAATTCCTGACCATGAGCGACCCGCTGCGCCGGCTCGTGATGCAACGCGCCGACGCCGGCGAGATCGAAAGGCAGGCGCGTGTCGAAGGCATGCGCACAATGTATGAAGACGGCATCGCCAAGGCCGTCGCCGGTGTCACCACGCTGGAAGAGGTGTTGCGCGTGACACAGGACGGTTGACATGGCGCAGTTTCGCTACAGGGCGGTCAGCGATGCCGGTGAGATGCTGCAAGGCCAGATGGAGGCCGCCAGCGTCGAGGAGGTGATCGGCCGTCTGCAGGATCAGGGCCACACGCCACTGGAGGCACAGCCGGCCGACGGCGCCGCGGGCGGCGGCGGGCTGGCGGGGCTGTTCAAGCGCGGTCCGTTCACCGGCGACCAGCTGGCCCAGTTCACCCATCAGCTGGCGACCCTGCTCGGCGCCGGCCAGCCGCTGGATCGCGCGCTCAGCATCCTGCTCGAACTGCCCGAGGGCGAGAGCGCGAAGAAGCTGGTCGAGCGCGTGCGCGATCGCGTGCGCGGCGGCAACACGCTGTCCTTCGCGCTGGACGAAGAGCATGGGGTGTTCCCCAAGCTGTACGTCAGCCTGGTGCGCGCGGGCGAGGCGGGCGGTTCGTTGGAGGAGACGCTACGCCGGCTCGCCGATTATCTGGAACGCGCGCAGGCGATGCGCGGCGGTATCGTCAATGCGCTGATCTATCCGGCGTTCCTGATGGTCGGCGTGCTCGGTTCGCTGGTCTTGCTGCTGGCCTACGTGGTGCCGCAGTTCGTGCCGATCTTCGAAGACATGCAGGTGCCGATCCCGTGGATCACCCAGGCCGTGCTGGTGCTCGGCAATACGCTGCAGGCGTGGTGGTGGCTGATCCTGTTGCTGCTCGGTGGCGGCCTGTTGGCGTGGCGCGCACGTCTGCGCGACCCGGTCGCGCGGCTGGCCTGGCATACCAAGTTGTTGAGCCTGCGGCTGATTGGTCCGCTGCTGTTGAAGGTGGAGACTGCGCGGATCGCGCGCACGCTCGGCACTTTGCTGAAAAACGGCGTGCCGCTGCTAAGCGCGCTGACCATCGCGCGCCAGGTCACCGGCAATCGCGCGTTGGATGCGGCGCTGAGCGCGGCGCACGAACAGGTCAAGGGCGGCTCCGGCCTCAGCCTCGCGCTGGGACAGTCGAAACTGTTCCCGCGGCTGGCGATGCAGATGGTGCAGGTCGGCGAGGAAGCCGGCCAGCTCGACACCATGCTTCTGAAAGTTGCCGATACATTTGAACTTGAGTCCAAACGTGCGATCGATCGTTTACTGGCTGCGCTGGTACCGGCGCTCACCATCGTGATGACGGTGATGGTGGCGATCATCATGGCGGCGATCCTGCTGCCTCTGCTCAGTCTTACCAGCAATATCCAATAGACATTCCATGCGCACACCCGAGGTGATCCCCATGCAGTACAGGCAACCACGACGACTTGGCGCGAGCGCCGGTTTCACCCTGCTCGAAATGCTCGCGGTGATCGTGCTGATCGGCATCATCGGTGCGGTGGTGGTGACCCAGGTCGGCAAGAACGTCGACAAGGGCAAGTACGGTGCCGGCAAGGCGCAGCTGATGACGCTGAGCCAGAAGGTCGAGAACTACGCACTCGACAATGGCGCCCCGCCGCAACAGCTGGACGATTTGGCGGTCAAGCCGGCCGTCGCGCCGAACTGGCAGGGGCCATATGCGAAGACGTCCGAGCTGAAGGATCCGTGGGGCCACGCTTTCGGCTACCAGTATCCCGGCCAGCACGGCAGTTTCGACCTGATCTTCTACGGTCAGGACGGCAAGCCCGGTGGTGACGGCTACAGCCAGGACGTAGGCAACTGGCAGTAGGCATGTGAAAGCTTCACGCGCCCGAGGTTTCACCCTGCTGGAAATGCTGGCGGTGATCCTGTTGATCGGGATTGCCGCGGCGGCGGTGTCGATCTCGGTGACACAGGGGCTGGCCAGTGCGCGCGTGCGTGCGGCCAGCAGCGAGCTGGCCGGCGCGATGCGGGCCACCCGCGCGCAGGCGATCGTGCGCGGGCAGGAACAGAACTTCGATGTGGACACCCAGGCGAACAGCTATAGCGGCGTGAAACAGCATGACGTGCGCCTGCCCAAAGGCATGCGCGTGAGCATCACCAGTGCGAAGGAAGACCAGCCGAACGGTCACACCGGGCGCATCCGCTTCTTCCCCGACGGCAGCTCCACCGGCGGGCGCATCACCTTGCAGGGTGGCAAGCGCGAGTGGCATGTCAATGTGTCGTGGCTGACCGGCGAAGTGCGCGTGGTCGACGCGGTGGCGGCGCGATGAATCGTTTGCGCTCAGGATCGCAGCAGGGTTTCAGCCTGCTCGAAGTGATCGCGGCGATCATGCTGCTGGCGATCGCGTTCACCGGCTTGATGAAGGTGGCCGGCGCCTCGATCAGCCTGACCCATAATGCCGCCGAGCATAGCGAGGCGGCGATGTACGCGCGCAGCCTGCTCGACAGCGCATTCGTGGGCGAGTCGATCAAATCGGGCAGCAGCGCGGGCCGCTTCAACCAGCAGTACCGCTGGCAGCTCGACGTGACGCCATGGAATCAGTCCGGCACCGCGGCACCGGATGCGCCGCTGCATCTTTACCAGCTCGATCTGAACGTGCTGTGGGGGCCGTCGGCGCATCCGCGTTCGGCGCACTTCCGCACCTTGCGGCTGGGTGGACCGGATGGCAACGGCGCCAATGCGCAGGCGGCCCCATGAAGCGCGCCGCCGGCTTCACCCTGCTGGAGGTGCTCGCCTCGCTGGTACTGCTGGCGCTGCTGCTGATCGGCGTGTATTCGGGTATCCGTACCGCCACCCACAGCGTGCGTTCGGGCACCGTAGCGATCGAGCGGCTCGATCAGATCCGCTCCGCCCAGCAGTTCCTGCGCCGCGAACTGGCGCAAAGCATGGCCCAGCCGATCAGCTTGACCGAGCACGGCGAGCCGATCTATTTCACTGGCAGCGCGAACGAGATGCGCTATGTCGCGCCGCTGCCCGGCTATCTTGGCAAGCTTGGCCAGCAACTGCAGCGGCTGCAGCTGGTCGACGGCGGCGCCGACGGCATGCGCCTGGAATTGAGCCTGGCGCTGCTGCCGCCGGACGGCCAGCCGCCGAAGCCGCTGGGCGAGACGCAGGTACTGCTAGATCACATCAAGAATGGCAGTTTCAGCTACAGCGGTGTCGACAAGCAGGGTGGCGCGGCACCGTGGTCAGCGGCGTGGGCCGACGGGCGATTGCTGCCGCAGCTGGTGCGCATCCAGCTGCAGCTGCAAGGCAACGTCGGCTGGCCGCAGCTGGAGGTGCCGTTACGGGTGAATCCCGCGCAGGCGGTGTTGCGCGGGATGCCTGTGCCGAACCGGAGGTTGCGATGAGACGCCGGCCATTGCCACGCCATGCCGATCAACGCGGAGTCGCCCTGCTGCTGGTGCTGTGGGCGTGTACGCTGCTGGCGATCCTGCTTGGTGGCTACGCCGCGTTGGCGCGCACCGAAGGCTTGCAGGCACGCTATCAGTTTGCCGAAACCCAGGCGCACTATGTGGCTGAGGCCGGTCTGATGCGCGCCGCGTACGGGTTGCAGAATCCGGTGGCGAAGCAGCGCTGGATCGGTGACGGCCGGCCCTATACGTTCCGCTACGACAACGCCACGGTCACACTGTCGGCGATCGACGAGAGCGGCAAGATCGATCTCAACACCGCCACGCCCGAGGTACTGCAGGGTTTGTTCCAGGCCACCGGGATGAAGCCGGCGGAGGCGCAGGTATTAACCGATCGGGTGCTGGACTGGCACAGCCCGGCCGGTCTCGAAGACAAGAACGACAATCCGCGGGCCGCGTATCTGGCCGCGGGGCGCGATTACGGCCCACGCCACGGGCCGTTCGCCAGCATCGAGGAGTTGCGGATGGTGCTGGGCATCACGCCGGCACTGTATCGGCAGCTGGAGCCGGTGGTGACAATCTGGTCGGGCACGGCGAGCCCGAATCCGAACACCGCACCGCCGCTGGCGCTGGCTGCGATTCCGGGGATGACGCCGCAACAGCTGGCGGCGATCCAGGCTGCACGCAACAGGCAGGGGAACGACCCGAGTCTGGCTCTCGGCAACGGAACAACGCATAGTATCCGGTCGGAGGCCACGCTGGCCGACGGCACGCGCGCGATCTTGCGCGCCACGATTCGCTTGCAGGCGGGGCAAGCGGTGACGCAACCGTACGTGGTGTTGCGCTGGCAGGAGGGGGATGCGGAATGAGTACGGCAACGCAGTCATTGCGGCCGCTGATGGATCGCCTGCGCCGCGGCTGGCGTGCTTCGCCGATGCCCGGATTTTTCCGTTGGTGGGGCGGCGAGCTGCGCGGGCTGCTACCGCTGCGCTGGCGCGGTTGGTTCAGCGATGGCGCGGACTGGCACCTGCTGCAGTACGACGGCATGCAATGGACGTTGCGTCGCAGTGGCCACGCCGAACTGTTGGCGAGCTGGGACGACAGCCTCGACGCCGTGACCGGCGATGTACGCAACCCGCCGGCTGCACTCGACACCGCCTTGCGCAGCGTCGATCGCGAGGATCGGCGGCTGGCGCTGCTGTTGCCGCCCGCTGTGGTGTTGCGGCGGACCCTGGCGTTGCCGCTGGCCGCGCGCGACAACCTGCAGCAAGTCGTCGCATTCGAGATGGATCGGCAAACGCCGTTCAGCGTGGCCCAGGTGTATTACGCCGTGCGTGAGTTGAGCGCACCGGCAGGCGCCGGTCGTTTCAGCGCAGAGCTGTTGGCGGTGATGCGCGACACACTGGATCCGCTGCTGACGCGTCTGCACGCGCAGGGTATTTCGATTGACGCGGTGGACCTGGCCGTGGCGGACGATCGCCTCGGCGTCAACCTGCTGCCGCCGGAGCAGATACCGCACCGTGCGCGTCCGCGCCGTACCCTGAATCTGGCCCTCGCCGCTGGGTGCGTACTGTTGTTGTTGCTGCTGCTGAGTACCTGGCTGAACAACCGCGAGCAGACGCTGGCGCAGATGCAAGCGCAGGTGGACACGATGCGCGGCGAGGCGCAACAGGTGGCCGCGCTGCGCCAGCAACTGCAGGACGATGCCGGCGCCGCGGGTTTCCTGGTGCAGCGCAAGGAACGCAGTGTGGCAGTGCTGAGCCTACTGCTGGAGGTGACCAAGCGACTGCCCGAGAGCGCGTGGCTGGAGCGCTTCAGCCTGGACAACACCGGCCAGGTCGGCTTTCAGGGACAAAGCGTGCAGGCAGCGAAACTGCTGGATCTGCTGAAGGACTCGCCGCTGATCACCGACGTGAATTTCCAGGGCAGCATCCAGGCCGACCCGATCACCGGCAAGGAGCGCTTCTTCATGGTGGCGCAACTGCGCAAGCCAGCCGTCAACACGGCGAGCAAGCCAGCGCCGGCGCCGGCAAGCAGCGGGGGTGCGCCATGAAGCCGCTGAAACTCTCCCCGCGCGACAGCCGCATCGCGGCGCTCGGCCTGCTGCTGCTGGCTCTGCTGCTGGCGTACTTCGTGCTGCTGCACTGGTGGTTCGTGGCGCCGCTACGGCAGGTCGGTGCGCAGATGGACGAGCTGCGCGACACCCAGAGCCGCTATGCCGCGGCGATCGCGGGCAAGTCGGCACTGCAGCAGCGTATCGCCGCGCTCGGCGCCGGCCAGGCAGCCAGCAGCGCGTTCCTGCCCGAGGACGATCCGAACGCCGCCGCCGCCGGCCTGATGCAGCGCGTGGTCGATGCAGTGGGCGCGCATACCGAAGGCGGCAGCTGCACGGTGAGCCAGAAGATGCCAGTACCGAATCCGTCCGGCGGCGCCAACGAGCCCTATCGCAAGGCCGCGGTCAGCATCAATCTGAGCTGCGACATCCAGCCACTGGTGGGTGTGCTGCAGGCGCTGGAGCAGGGCACCCCGTATCTGTTCATCGACGACCTCGGCATCTATCGCAACCCGGTGGCGGCGCAGCAGCCGTCGGCACCGCCGCTGGAAATACAATTCACCCTGGCCGGCTACGTGCGGCCGGCGCATGGTGCTGCGGCCAAGCCGGTCGCCCCGGCGGCACCCGCGGGAGACGCGCTATGAACGCCGCCAGCCAGCGTCGGCTGACGCCGTTCCTGGCGGCGATCGTGCTGCTGCTCGGGGTGCTGTGGCTGCTACTGCTCACCGGTGTGGGCCGCAGCGTGCGCTGGAACGCGCCGCGAATGCTGGCGCCGTTGCCGTCGTCGAACAAGGGCGCGCAATTGCCGACGCCGCTGCCGCTGGCGCAGTTCGCGCCGGTTTGGCAGCAATCGCTGTTCAGCCCCGATCGCAAGCCGGGCGTGCGTGCTGCCAACGGCGGCAGCAGCCTGGGCGATCTTCAATTGACCGGCATCATTCTCACGCCCGACTTGCGCATGGCCTTGTTGCACGACAAGAACGGCGACAAGCAGGTGCGCCTGCACGAAGGCGACTCACTACCAGACGGCAGCGTGAAGCTGGTGGAAGTACGCCAGCGTTCCGTGCTGCTCGATTCGTCGCAGGGCCGCACCGAACTGAAGCTGCCAGCCGGTGCGCCGTTCGATAACCAGAAGGGTGCCGCCATGCCACCCGCCGGAGCGGCTACCGGCGCCACGCCCATGCAAGCGGAAGCGCCGGGTGCCGCCACGATGAATCAAGCCCCTCCGCCGGGCAATGCGGCAGAGCAGGGCCCGGGAAGGCCGGCCCCGCTCAACCAGCAGCAAATCGAACGCCTGCGCAAGCTCAAGGCCGCCATCCAGAAACGCCGTGCCGCTTCCAACGCTGCGGCCAACGAGGGAGTACGCTGACCCATGTACCGCACGCATCCATCCACACGCTTTCGATTCTCCCTGTGGCGTGCCGGCGTGCTGGCCGCGGCCGTGGCGCTGACCGGTTGCGCCAGCCTGCCGCAGCCGCAAGACAACGGTGCGCTGCAGCGCGAGGCGATGGCCGGCACGCACAACCCGGTGCCGGCGCCATTGCCATTGAACAACGACATCAGCAGCAGCGGTGAAACACCGGCGAAAACCGAGGTCAGCCACGGTAGCGGCCAGTTCATCCGGCCCGGTGTGCTGAGCACGCCGCGACCGGCGGCCACCGGCAACGGTGCGGTGACGTTCAATTTCGAGAACCAGCCGGTGCAGGCGGTGGTCAAGGCGATCCTCGGCGACCTGCTCAAGCAGAACTACACGATCGTGCCGAGTGTGCAGGGGAACATTTCGTTCTCCACCTCCGAGCCGGTCGATTCGAGCCAGGCGCTGCCGATCCTGGAGACGCTGCTGTCGTGGACGCACAATGCGCTGGTGCAGCGCAACGGCGGCTACGTGGTGATGCCGGAGAAGGAAGCGGTGGGCGGCAATCTGGTGCCGAGCCTCGGCGCCGCGTCGCCGAAAGGCGGTCTGCAGGCGCGGCTGTTTCCGCTGCGTTTCATCTCGGCCACCGAGATGCAGAAGCTGATCAAGCCGTTCGCGCGCACGGACGCGACACTGCTGGTGGATCCGGCGCGCAACCTGCTGGTGATGTCCGGCACGCCGGATGAGCTGACCAACTACCAGAGCATGGTGCGCACCTTCGACGTCGACTGGCTGCGCGGCATGTCGGTGGGCGTGTTCAACCTGCAGTACGCCAACGTCGCCGAACTGATGCCGAAGCTGGACGGCATGTTCGGCAAAGGCGGCGACACGCCGCTGGCCGGCATGCTGCGCTTCATCCCGATCGAGCGCACCAACGCGCTGGTGGTGATCAGCACCCAACCCGAATATCTGCAGGAAGTCGGCGACTGGATCGCCCGCATCGATCGCGGCGGCGGCAACGAGCCGCAGCTGTTCGTTTACGACGTGCGCAACCTCAAGGCGTCGGATCTGGCCAAGTATCTGGCGCAGATCTATACCAACGGCGCCGGCGCGGGCGGCGGCGACAACGGCGGCCAGGTTGGGCCGGGCCTGAGTGGCGGCGCGCTGGGCAGTGCCAATAACGCCGGTGCGACCAGCATGGGCAGCACCGCCGGCAGCTTCGGTAATTCGGGTGGCGCCAACGAGGGTGGCGGCTTGGGTGGCGGCAAATCCGGCGGCTCCGCGTTCGGCGGCGGCGGTGTCGAAAGCGCTGACGGCGGCGGTATCGGCGGTGGCAAGGGCGGTGCTCTGGGCGGCAGCTCGGGCGGGGCGGCGCCCGGTTTCGGCAATGCCGGCGGTGGCAATGGCGGCGCGTCGAACGACCAGCAGTACAGCTCCAGCGACGGCAGCGTGAAGATCAGTTCGGTCGACAGCAACAACCAGCTGCTGGTGCGCGCACGCCCGTCGCAATGGGAAGAGATCAAGTCGGCGATCCGCAAGCTCGACAATGTGCCGATGCAGGTGCAGATCGAGACGCGCATCCTCGAGGTCAGCCTCACCGGCGAATTCCAGTTCGGTGTGCAGTGGTATCTGGAAGGGTTGACCGGCAGCACTACCGACAGCAGCGGCAACATCGTGCCCGGCGAACCGTACCGGCATCGGCAGATCGGGCTTGGCCAGGGTGGCAATGTCTTCAAGGGCCAGCCGTTCTTCTATTCCTTCCTCAACAGCAACCTGCAGGTTGCCGTGAGTGCGATGGAGACCAGTGGCAACACCAAAACGCTATCGGCGCCGTCGATGGTAGTGATGAACAACCAGACCGCCAGCATCACGGTCGGCAACCAGATCCCGATCAACCAGACCAGCGTCAACACCGGTATTGGCACGGCCACCAGCTATAGCCAGGTGACATACCTCAACACCGGCGTGATCCTCAATGTGCAGCCGCGGATCAATCCCGGCGGTCTGGTTTACATGAACATCAGCCAGGAAGTCAGCCAGGCCGACAAGTCGGTAGCACTGGTCAACGGCAATCCGTCCATCTCGCAACGCAAGCTGGCCACCCAGGTGGCCGTGCAGAGCGGGCAGACTGTGCTGCTGGGCGGCCTGATCCAGCAGGCCGAGGGCAACACCGACACCGGCATTCCGGGAATCAACCGGGTGCCGGTGTTGGGCCGGCTGTTCGGCAACACCAACCGCAGCCGCAACCGCACCGAGCTGATCGTGCTGATCACGCCGCGGGTGATTCGCGGCAGCGAGGATGCCAAACAGATCACCGACGACTACCAGAACAAGTTCGAATCGCTGGCGCCATTGCGCACGTCCGCCAGCAGTGCCGGCACGACACAGGCGGTCATCACGCCGTTGCCGGCCACGGCGCCGGCGCCAGGCTGGCCGGAGCAGTTGCAGCAACATGCCGAGAGTGCGTTGCAGCAATCCGACTATGCCAACGCGCAGGATCTGGCGATGCAGTCGTGGCGGCAGGGCACGCGTCACGGCAATCTGTGCGAACGCAACTGGCAGGTCATCATGGAAGCGCGCCAGCACAGCAATCGGCTGGGCAGTGTCGACGATGCGCGCAAGCAGGAAGCCGTGTGCTTGCGGCCATCGCCTTGAGCGCGGCTAAGCCGGCGCCGGGCTGATACGGGCTGGCAAAGGCTCGGCACGGTCTTGCCGCGCAGGCAAGACCGTGGCAGCCGTTATCATTCGTGCGGATGACTGCATTCATACCCGCCTTCCCGATTACTCCGCTGCTGCCGGAAATCCGCGCATCGCTCGCCGCGCATCCGCTACTGGTGCTGGAGGCGCCGCCCGGCGCCGGCAAGACCACCCAGGTGCCGCTGGCGCTGCTCGATGCCGCATGGCTGGCGGGGCAGAAGATCGTGATGCTGGAGCCACGCCGGATCGCCGCACGCGCCGCTGCGCAATTCATGGCGCAGCAGCTCGGCGAAGCGGTCGGCCAGACGGTCGGCTATCGCATCCGCTTCGAGTCGAAAGTGAGCGCGGCGACCCGGATCGAGGTGGTCACCGAAGGCATCCTGACCCGCTTGATCCAGCACGATCCGGAGCTGACCGGTATCGGCGCGATCGTGTTCGATGAATTCCACGAGCGTCATCTTGCCGGCGATCTCGGCGCCGTGCTGGCGCTGGATGTGCAGGCCACCTTGCGGCCCGAGCTGCGCCTGTTGCTGATGTCTGCCACGCTGGATGGCGAGCGCATCGCGCAGTGGCTGGACGCGCCGCGTATCGCCAGCCCCGGCCGCAGTTTCCCGGTGCGTATCGAGCACCCGCCGGCGCGCACGCAGGAAAGCATCGAACATCATCTCGCCCGCATCGTGCGCCAGGCGCTGGAAGAAAACGACGGCGACGTGCTGGCGTTCCTGCCCGGTCGACGCGAGATCGCGCGGACGCAGACGGTGCTTGCGCAGACACTGACGCGCGATGACGTCGAGGTGCTCGCCTTGCACGGTGAACTCTCGCTGGCCGAACAGCAGGCCGCGCTGGCGCCGGCCGAGACGGCGCGCACAAGGCGTGTCGTGTTGGCGACCAACGTGGCCGAGTCCAGCATCACCTTGCCGGGCATCCGCGCGGTGATCGACGCTGGCCTCGCGCGCGAGCCGCGCTTCGATCCGAACTCCGGTTTTACCCGGCTGGAAACCGTTGCCATCTCGCAGGCATCGGCCGATCAGCGCGCCGGTCGTGCCGGCCGTGTGGCGGCGGGCACAGCGTACCGATTGTGGCCACAGAGCAAGCGGCTGGAACCGGCGCGTACCGCCGAGATCGGCCAGGCTGATCTGTCCGCGCTGGCCCTGGAACTGGCTGCCTGGGGCGTGCCGACGCATGGCATCGATGCGATGCGCTGGCTGGATTCGCCGCCGGCCGGCGCGCTGGCGCAGGCGCGCGAACTGCTGATCCGGCTCGGCGCGCTCGGTCCGGACGGCCGCATCAGCGCGCTGGGTCGGCGGATACTGGAACTGGGCGCCAGCCCGCGACTGGCCGCCGCGGCGTTGCGCGCACCGGTCGAACTGCGTGCGCTGATCGCCGACCTGCTTGCGACGATGGAAGCGCGCTCGCCGCTGCGCGGCGCGCAGGCGCGCAGCGATGATTTCCGTGTGCGGGTGGCTGCGCTGCATGCGTGGCGCGATCGTCGCGGTGTGACCGTACGGGGTGAGGTGGATACTGGTGCGTTGGCCGCTATCGAGCAGGCCAGCAAGGGTTGGCGTAGACGTCTGGACGTCCATACTTCGGCCAGCGGCATGCCGGACAGCCACAGCGTCGGCGAGCTGCTGCTGCATGCGTTTCCCGACCGCGTCGCACGTCGCGACGACAACAATCCGCTGCGCTACACGCTGGCCAACGGCCGTGGCGCGCGCCTGCACGAGAGCACCGTGCTGCACGGTGAGCCATGGCTGGTCGCGCTGGATCTGCGCCTGGAGACGCGCGACAGCCTGATCCTGGCCGCGGCGCCACTCGATCCGCGCGCGTTGGAACGCGACTATCCCGCACAGTTCACGCGCGTCCGCACGCTGCGCTGGAACGACGAACGTGCGGCGGTCGAGGCTTTCGACGAGCAGCGTTTCGGTGCGATCGTGCTGGAACGCCGCAGCGTGCCGGTGCAGCCGCAGGATGCGTTGCCGGCCTTGTTGGCCGCGGTACGCGCCAAGGGTATTGACGTCTTGCCGTGGAGCGAATCGGCGCGACGGCTGCGCGCGCGCATGCAGGCGCTGCGCGCATGGATGCCGGAGCTGAGCCTGCCCGATGTTTCCGATGCGGCCCTGCAAGCCTCGCTGGATGACTGGCTGGCGCCGTACCTGCACGGCAAACGCCGGCTCGATGCGTTGAGCGCGGAAGAACTGTCGCAGGCGCTGGCGACGCTGTTCGATCATGAGCAACGTCGCACGCTCGACGCGCACGCGCCGGAAAGCCTCACGGTGCCGAGCGGTCAATCGCGGCGGCTCGAATACGCGCACGGTGAACCGCCGGTGCTGGCGGTGAAGCTGCAGGAACTGTTCGGTCTTGCCGATACCCCTCGCGTCGGCGGCGGCCGCATTCCGGTCACCCTGCATCTGCTGTCGCCTGCAGGTCGACCGATCCAGGTGACGCAGGATCTGAAGGGTTTCTGGGAGCGCACCTACCCGGAAGTGCGGAAGGAGTTGAAGGGTCGTTATCCGCGCCACCCTTGGCCGGACGATCCGTGGACTGCCACGCCCACGCATCGGGCCAAGCCGCGCGAAAAGCGCTGAATGCCGGCGTGCCGTGGCGAGGCCTTCAGCATCCGTTCGATCGCCCGGCATCCAGTGCAAGACCTGCTCTCGCAGGCCGATACCTTCAGCTCCATGACCAAGGAGCAGAGCCGCAGCTGCGTGCATCTTTCATCGAACACGACAATGAAATCGTGCGGCCGAAGCCTGCGACTGGGCGGATCGCTCTGCTGCTGCAAACAGCGGCGTTGGCGGCGGCACGCTCAAATTCATGAGCCTGCAAAATGCGTCATGGCTCGTTGGCGCATTATGAAAATCGCAAGATAATGCGCAAATCATTATGTGAGCGTTAAATTTTCGACGGTAATCACATAAGACTAATTCCGGGTTGACACAATCTTGTCATCGCCATTACTTTCAAACGGTCCGTCGCGGGGGCGATATCAGATGGATGGTTCCGTAACGGCGTCATGGATCGGGGGATCCGTGCACCGTTCAAGCAACAACTCGACACCGTCCTCGTGGAGGAGTGGCGGTTCATCGGGTTCGCGGAACCGCAAGGCAATTGATTGC
Organism: Rhodanobacter sp.; assembly: GCA_035943575.1. Classification (GTDB taxonomy): domain Bacteria; phylum Pseudomonadota; class Gammaproteobacteria; order Xanthomonadales; family Rhodanobacteraceae; genus Rhodanobacter. The sequence continues at coordinate 16,680 of DASZCB010000075.1, forward strand.
AGTACGAGAGTCGCGCGAG
>DASZCB010000076.1:0-19429 GCA_035943575.1 Rhodanobacter sp.
AAGGCAAACTGTGGTTGTTTCGCAACGACGCCGATTTCGAATATGACGGTGGCGACGACTTCCTGTTCGTGTTTCAAAACAACGGCAATGCCACCGCGTTCATGGGTGGAAAGTTCGGTTTCGGCACCACCACGCCCAATGCGCAACTGCATGTCAGCGGTAACCTGCAAGTCGACAACGGCTTCAACGCCAGCGGCGCATCTATCTTCAACGGCGCGTGCACGTTTATAAATACAGTGACCTGCAACCAGAGTGTCACGCTGAATCAGACACTCACCTCCAGCAGTAGCGCGCAGTTCACCGACGTGACCGCCACCGGTAGCCTGAGTGCCGATCACAGCACCGTCAACACGCTCGATGTCAACGGCACTGTCAATATCGTGGGCGACATCAACGTGGGCGGCAGCAAGAATTTCGCCATTCCGCATCCAAGAAATGCAGCCGGGCAATGGCTGGTGCATGCCGCTATCGAAGGGCCGGAGGCGGCGGTTTTCTACCGCGGCGAGAGCTGCTTGCGCAACGGCGCAGCCACGGTGGATCTACCCGACTATTTCGAAGCGTTGACCTGCGCTCGCCAGCGCACGGTGCAAATTACGCCACTGTATGAAGGCGATGAACCGGTTTCCGCCCTGGCCAGTACCGCGGTACGCGATGGACGTTTTCGCGTGCGCATGATCACTCCCGGTAATCCGGAGCAGCGCTTCTATTGGGAGGTTAAAGCCGTTCGCTCCGATCTGCCGCCACTGCAGGTCGAGCGATCGACCGATGCGAGCTTTATGCGCTCATGAACGCCCTGTCCAGCATGCCGGCGTTATGTGTGCGCCGATGGCAAACGCGCTATTTCGTTTCGTCTTCGCATCCGGCGCCGATGGAGGTTCAACAAAAGCTGGACCAGGCTTTGCGCACACGTACAGCCGAAGCATTGGCGGCGGCATGCGCCCGCTTGCTTGCCACGGACGAGGACAGCGTGGTTTTCATCCGGCGCCTGGCGTTGGAATGGCATGCGGATACCGCTGGCGATGCCGACCAGCTCGCTCGACACAGCGCGCAAGCGCTGGGCAAGGCTTTGATTCAAGCGTTGGCGACAGGCGAGAACGACAACCTGATCCGCTTTCGCGATCACGCGGCTTATCTCGCCTGCTTTATCTGCGATTGCGCGGCAGGCGATGCCTGGCAGCGCTGGTATTACGCGCGATTCGATGGTTTGCGCCTGTTGTCTGCTTCAGCGGCTATTCGCACCGTCTTGATCAGCGAACCGCAGGCAGGGCTTGCTGCATTACTGTCGCTTTCGCACGAATCTCTGCTGCGTATTTTCACCGCGTTGACCACCCAGGATGCGCAACGTCTGTTGCAAAGCTGGGATACCGCAGGAGTGATGGATGCCACGGCGAGTTTTGCCGCCACCGTATCGATGGCGCTGCATGCAACCTATCCCGCGCGCTCGATAGAACATCGCAGCCTGTGGCTTTATCTCGCCATGGCAGCACGCGGTACGGCTTGCGTACCCGCCTGCTGCGCCGTCGCTGTCTTGATCGAAGCGCTGCACGATCTACCCGAATCAGAACGGGCTGCGTGGATCGGCGCCTTTGATCCGGCGCAGTCGCTACACGAGATTGTGCCGACCACATGCCGGACGTGGTTGTGCGGTGTGCAAGCGGCGGTACGTCAAAGCGGTTTGCAGCAACTCGCGGGCAACATGCCCACACCGGCCGCTGACGTGTCGCCGGGCATCGGCTACACCCCGTTCGGCGGCGCCTTCATGCTGCTGACCAGCCTCGATGCCATGGCTCTGCATGAACTCACCCGGGATTGGCCAGGCCTGGATGTGCGCGATGAAGTTCAGGTACCGGCTACACAAATGATGCGCTGGTTGCTGCTTGCACATGCGCAAGGCGCTCAGCGACTGCGCGTTTTTCTCGCTGACCCCGCATGGCGCACGTTGCTCGGCATCGACGCGCGCGTATCGACCGAGATGATCGCGGCCTGGTTGGGCAAACTCGGCATGCGTCGCCGACGCAGATGGCTGCGTGGGCTGCCCCTCGAAGATGGCCCCCGCACCGCCGATGACGACGAGCGACATTTTCTGAGGTCGTTGCACGGCCCATGGCTCCCGCGTTGGCACGCCGCGATGGCGACGGCCGCACAACATCTGCTGCATCGTTTTTCTTGCAAAATCCCCGGCTTCGCCGCCTCACGCGCACATTATCTGCACAGCCAGTTTCTGGATGTCGGCGCCCAGCTTGAATGGCAGCACGAGCATTTGCAGGTCACATTCGAACGCCCTCCCCTCGCCTTGCTGCTCAATCTCGCCGGGCTCAATCGCGGACAGCACGAGCTGCCCTGGCTGACTACGCCTGCCATGACTTTCTTCAGTCGCGAGTGATGCCATGACGCTAGCCCCCATGCTCTATCCAACGACCTTGCTGGCACGTCTGGACCGTTTGATCGAACGCGAGGTTCTACGACTGCGTGCCCGCTATCAGCTTTCGCTGGACGAATTTCGCGGCCTTTATATCAGCGACGCGCAGATCGACGAAGTGATCGCCCAGGCCTATGCCAACGCCGATTTGACCGACACCCGGCTGGCCGATCTGTATACCGATGCCACGATCGATAGCCGCGGCGAACGTGATCCGCGCTGGGAACACATGTGCCGCGTTTTCCGGCTGTCGAAGCGGGAAGAGGATCTGGTGCTGATTGCGCTGGCGCCGGAGCTGGATCTCAAGTACGAAACGCTCTACGCCTATCTCAACAACGACGTCACGCGCAAATGGCCGACCACCGATCTGGCTCGGCGGCTGCTTGGCGATGGTTCTTGTTATGCCTCCGAAGTCGACGCGGCACTGGCCCCCACGGCATGTCTGCGAACCACCGGGATCGTGCATATGATCGATCCTCCGGGCATGCGACCCTCGCTGCTCAACGCCGGCTTCGCACCCAATGTCGCACTGGTGCGCTATTTGTTCGGCGCATCGGGGGGATCTTCCGGGCAAACCCAAAGCAGTTCGGCTAACGATGGCGATGCATCGCTCGATGCCCCGCTACTGCAGCGATTGACGGAGCTGTTCACCGGCTCCGCAGGCGAAACACCCGACGAGCCACCGGTGCTCGTCATCCAAGCGGCCACCCGGTATGAGCGCGAATCCATGGCTGCTGCGCTGGCCCAACGGCTTGCCCTGCCTTGGCGCTGCATCGATGTATCCGCGATGCGCCGCGATGGCCGACCGGTACAGGCTGCGTTGGCGCAAAGCGTTTTCGAATGTCGACTGCAAACGGCATTGATCTTGATCGAGGGCGCCGAAACCTTGGCCGAGCGCGACGGTCAGCTGGCGCCGGAGCTGGCCGGATTATTGGACCTGCCGATCGCTCCGCTGCTGCTGGCAGCACAACCGCATACGCCTTGGCGCAGTCTGCTCGGTCAGCGTCGTGCCTTGTCGCTGGTACTTGGATCTCCGCCGTTCGCCACGCGCGTGGCGCTGTGGAAAAAGGCCGCGCCTGCGATCAGTGCGCAAGACTGTGCCGTATTGGCGGAACGCTTTGCTTTCAGTGCACGGCAAATAGAGGCGACGGTCTCCGATGCAAAAGATTTGCGCATCCTGCACGGCCTGCCCGCCGTCGATGCGAAGTTGCTGCGCAACGCGGCACGTCAGCAGATGCAAAGCCATCTTGGCGCGTTGGCCAGCAAGGTCGAATGCAAGCTGGGTTGGGATGACTTGGTGCTGCCGGAGGAGGTTCTGCAGCGCCTGCGCGAGATCGCCGCCGCGATTCGCCACCGTCATCGCGTTTATCACGAATGGGGTTTTCTCGGCGGCGGCATGGGTGGCGGCATGAAGATTCTGTTTGCCGGCGCATCCGGCACCGGCAAGACGATGACTGCCGGCGTGATCGCGCACGAGCTGGATCTGGACCTGTACCGCATCGACCTATCCGGCGTGGTCAGCAAGTACATCGGCGATACCGAAAAGAATCTGGATCGCATTTTTACCGCGGCCAGCGCGCATAACGCGGTGCTGTTCTTCGACGAGGCCGATGCCATGTTCGGCAAACGCTCGGAGGTCAAAGACGCCCACGACCGCTACGCCAATATCGAGGTCGCTTATTTGCTGCAAAAACTGGAAGAGCATGCCGGCATCGTGGTGCTGGCCAGCAACTTCAAACGCAATATCGACGAGGCATTCGCGCGGCGCATGCATTATGTGGTGGATTTCCCCAAGCCCGATGCGCAGCAGCGCGAGCGCCTGTGGCGGCGCATGTTTCCAGCGCAAGCCCCGTTGGAGCGGGATATCGATTTTGCTTTTCTGGCGCGCCAATTCGAGTTGCCGGGCGGCGACATTCGCACCATTTCACTCGACGCCGCTTTTCTGGCGGCACAGGAACAAGGCTCCATCGGCATGTCGCATCTGGTGCGAGCCCTGGCACGGCAATTGGCCAAGCAAGGGTCAACGCCGTCACCGACGGATTTCAAGCACTACCACCCGCTGTTGCGCCACTGATTCGCCATGGCTGATACGGCGCGAGCGGCACCTGGGCCTGGCGCGACCGTAGATCGACCGCCGCTGCGCACGCACGTCAAGCCCTCCACGGACGGCATGCCAGTACAAGGCGAGCCGGTCATCATGCGGCAAGCCGTGGGCAATATGGCTACAGCAAGAGAACTGGGCGATGCGCGCCGGCAGATGCTGCCCGGCACATCCACCGTGCATCCGCAGCTTGAGGCGGCTCTGGCCACACGCGGCGCTGGCGAGCCACTGCGACAAGGTGTGCTGGACAGCATGAGCAGCCGCTTCGGAGCTGACTTCAGTGACGTTCGCATTCACACCGATCACCTTGCCGGACGCGCCGCCGGACAGATCAGTGCCGCCGCGTTCACTCAAGGTCAGGACATCTACTTCGCCCCAGGCCGCTACGACCCAGAGCGTTCGACAGGTCAGCATTTGCTCGCGCACGAACTCGCGCACACCTTGCAGCAACAGCCGCCCTCGCATCTCGCTGCGAGAGCAGACGATAGCCACCCGCAAATAGGCGCTGTCGAAGATCCACTGGAGCGCGATGCCGAGCGTGCAGCCGACGCTGTCAGTGCGGACCGCGCGGTCACGCCGATCGACGCACAAGCCCAACCACAAGCGGGAGTCATTCGCCGCAATCCAGATGACGCCACGTGTGAGGCTCCGCCGATGACATCGGTTGCCGCACCGACGATAGGCGATCCCCTGGCGAGCTATCCGGCCATCGCACTCGCACTGGACGACGAGAATTTTGTGGCGCTGCGCAAAGCCATGCAGGCGCGCGAAGCAGCGCGCGCAAGCCTTCGCATGGAACAAATGCCCGACGCCGATATGGCCGCAGTCAACGAATTGCGCGCGCAATATCAGTCGTTCTCGCAAGGCGCGGTGAGCAGCGTCACCGTGCCGTTCGAACGCTTGCGTTCGCTCGACACGCGCTATGTCCCCGCCGCCGATTTTGGCGGGATGTTGCTGACCGTGCTGCGCGCGGGGCTTCCTGCCGGACCTTTGTTGCGGGACGAGTGCATCAACCGTTTCATGACTGCGAACTACCCCGGTGCCGAAGGCATGGTGACAGTGACGCTGGTTGACCCAGGCGGTCTGCAGCCCACCGCCACCGAGCTGCATTTTTCCTTCAACGGATACGACATCCCGTCCGCAGATGGCTATCTCCACCTGCGGGAGATGAACGAGGCCGCCGGATCGCCGATGGATGGCATCGCCGGCGCCGTGATGGCAGAGGCGGACGCCAAGGGCGAAGTCGCCTCTCTGCTGATCGGCATACCCCAGGTAGTTGCTGAGCTCGGACCCACCGCCGACAGCATCAAGGCCAAGCCGGAGGACTATGCGCTGATGGAAGTCCAGCAGTTGCTGGACAACGTGCGGCAACTGCACCAGCGCGGCACCGAGACCGACGCGGGTGCCGCCGCCAGCGAGCTGCAAGGGCAAGTGGCACTGCTGGTGCCGGTGCAGACCAAGCTTGAAGAAGCCCTCGCCGCGGTTCAGGCGGTGATGTCTGCGCATCCCTGTCAGACCATCGACGAGAGTACGAAACAGGTCAACGACCAGTTCATCAAAGATTGCGCCGATGGTCATTGGGGTGCCTGTGCAATGCTCCCGAGCCCCATGCCATCGACGCCCTCTGGCGGCATGATGCCAATGGGCGGAGGAGGCTTACCCACTCCAGTCGACAACATGCTCTTCAACCTTTTAACTGGCGGAGCTGGTACCGACATGGATCGTGCCTGTGTGGATTTTCGCACCGGCCGGGTATCCCTCACTGGCAAGGTCGATCTGACCAACCATGCGCTGTTCAAAGCCGGTGTCGCCATCGGCCTCTCGGTTGCGGCGAGCTTCGTCGGCGGATGGCTGGGTGGCATTGGTGGCCGCCTCATCTTTGGCGCGCGCACCGTGGGTGCCGCCATCACCGCCACGTCGACAGCGGGCGCCTTCGGCGGCTTGGGCATGGTGGCCGGACAAGATGCCTACAGCTGGACTGCCCGCACGCTGAGCGACGACCGCTTCGTGCGTCAGTACATGCGCATGCATTCGAGCGGTGACTATTTTGCCGCGATGGGTATGGGCGCGGCTCTCGGCGTTCCGATGGGCATGCTGCACTACTACGGAGGAGCCCCTGTGCCAGGCACAGCGCCAGGTGCAGCTCCGGGTGCCGCGCCCGGTACCGCGACCACGCCGACGTTGCTATACGACGCCAACGGCCAGCCGATGCTGGTGTTGAACGGCGAGGTGCTTCCACCAACGCCGGGGAATGCACCAGTAACGCTGTCGACGCCACAGGGTCTTGTACGAATCCAGAACGGTCAGGTGCTGCCTGTAACCAACCCGGCGCCACAACTGATTCTTCCGGGACAGGGATTGCCCGCACTCGCCGACCTGCCAGCTTCGACGCTGCAGTCCGCGCAAAGCGGAGGCGTGCAACTGCTGAACGCCGCTGGTCAACCGATCAGCGTCGGCGCAGGCGCGAACCCCAGCCTGTCGCTGCCCACGGTCACTTCACTGCTGGGCGAGTCGCGATTGGTTGGCCCCACCGGCGATCCGCTCGGCGGTGCCGTACCTGCGCCCGACCCGGTGTTACTGGATGCGGCGGGTCATCCGATTGGCTCCGCCGCGCAAGGGCCTGTTGTCGTTGATCTGCAGGCCGGCACGCCAGCCTTCCTCCGGCAAATCACCTCCCAGCTACCCGGTTCGCGAGGCATGGGGGTGGAGCCGGGCAACTGGCTGCTCGCCTATCAAGGCATTTACCCCACCAATGCCGCTGATCTGCAAATGGCACAGATGATTGCCCGCAATTCACCGGTATGGCCCAACACTCCCGCCTGGCAAACGCCGATTAGCGGTATGCCGCAGTCGCTGCCATGGGAGATCGATCCCGCGACCCATCTGTTCCCGCAACAGGGCAGCGTGACGATGCTCCCCGATCCTGCCAACCCTTACCTTGGTCAATCGTTCTTCCCCGCTCTAGGCCGCGATTCTCGCCTCGTTCCTTTTGGCCTGAGCGATGTCAACGGGTTCCAGACCGGCGGCACCTCGGGCCTCACCGGCGTCGCCGACCGCGTCTATCTGCGACGTACATTCGGGCTGGGCCTGGCCAACGCCGAGGAGAGCGCCCTGATGGGACAGCAGATCAACTCAATGCTCAAGCCCAACGCGAATGCTTTCGTGGAAATACGTCCAACCCGCGCTACCGATTTCAGCACGGGGCCAAGCCAGCAATACCCGAATGCCGTCGATCAGGTCGCGGCTATCGCCGAGCAAATGCCTGGAGCGCGTGTGGAGCGAGTCACCAGCGCGCAGATCCGGCGGTTTGCAGAGACCGGAAACTACCCGCCTAACAGCACATCGATTCAACAGGAAATGATTCGCGACGCTGCCGCTGATACTGCCGGTCTTGGCGCCGGGCAGTTTCGCACCGTGGTGCGCATCTATCGACCCTAGGGATGTTCTGATCTATGGGGCACACGCGTCACCATACAAACCTTGTCGCATACCCCGCAGGCTTAGCTGATCGCCTTACTATTCCAAGGAAGAAAATGTCCCTGGAACCTTTATTCTAAGGACCGCATGTCCACCCTGCCGGCGGACAGCGCACACGCTTCGCCGGACTGATGGAGTGCCAGGCCAAGGGGTTGTCGCACTGTGCGACTACCTTTCCGCTGGCGCTGTCGAAGTAGATGGGCGAACCGTCCGGATAGCGCGCAAGATTCGGCATGAGGCGCACGAACGCCCCGCATTTCATCGGCGCAAGATACCCATCGTTGCGCGCCTGGAACGCGCGGATCGAAGGATGGATACGCATGACGCATTTCTCCAGGCCAAGCGCGCCCAGAAACAACGCCGCAACGACGCCTATCGTCGCCATAGAGGTTCTCATCGCAACACCTGACTGATGACCAGCGCGCACGGGATCACCGCAACGGCGTACAGCACATAACTGGCGAGCACGATGAGGATCGTCGCCGACGGTGCCAGCGATGCAGCAGGAACCGCGAAGGTCGTATCGGCATCGCGGCGCACGACCACGCTGGCCCCCAGATGATCGTGCAGGGCAAGACCACGACGATCGAACAGCACCCACACATAACCCAGCCCGGCGGACAACAGGGTCAACAGCGCATATAGGGAGCGTTTCGCGATGGCGCGGGTGGTGAGCGGTCGCGAGCCCGCTTCGCGCAGTTCGATGCCCATCAGTAGCTTACCCGGCGTCGCATGCCAGCAGCAGGCATGGAACAACCAGAAATAGACAAAGGCAGGAACAAGCTGTCCGCCCAGCAGTAACGACACGAGCGCGCCATTTCGCACGCCACCCCCGGGGCCGGGCGACGCGGCGATGAGATAGCCGATCATCAGCAAGGGCTGCAGCACGGCGTTCACGGTCGTCAGGACAATGTAGTCGACGAACAGGGCCAGCAGACGTTTGCAAAACAAAGTGAAGCGCTGCATGGATATCTCGACAAAGAGGAGGTATTCCATGTAACGCGGACCGCCGCCTTTCGGGGTTGGACGGAGGAAAAGCTGCTCCACTGTTGCCGACCTGCCGCGACCGGCAGTGCGACAATGCAATCTCTGCCAGGCACTGCGCTTGAACAGAATTAGAAAGTCAGAGACATTTCAAATCGCAAACAAAATGTCTCTGGAGTTACCAGGATTTAGTGGCCGCCTGATCGGCGGCTTCGGCCCGTTTTCCGTCCTCAGAGTTCCCCGGCCCCCTTGCGCAGCCAGGAATCGATCAGGGATTTCTCGTAGCGCAACGAGTCCTGATCGGTTGCAGAGCTGCGGCTGAGAAAGGCTGGGTCTCGCAGCTTGCGCTGGCCCTCGCGCAGCACCTTGCCGTCGGCGCCGTACAAGGTGAAATCCAGGTCGATGCGCGGCGGATAAATGTCCTTGATGACGCGCACGTCATCGAAGCGAGGTCCGTGCCAGGGCTCGTATTCGCCGGCACGCTTCACATCGGTCACTTCGATGTCCAGCCGCTGGCCTGGCGTCAGGACGCGCGAGGCACGCTGGACGATATAGTCCTTGAGCGGTTTCAAATAAACGTCGGCATCGATCAGGTGCACCCCGAAACTGCGCTTCGCCTCGGTGAAGTGCTGGGGATCCTTGTAGCGAACGCTGACGTTGTCCGGCGGTGTCGCCGCCCACGCCATGACGGAGGCGAGAGTCAGGCAGGCAACGCACAGCAGGCGGAGCAGTGGGGAAGATTTCATGGCAGGCCTCCCGAAACGGAACAGGGAACAACCAAAGCTGGCGCGTAATACCGCAGCACGTCAGTAGGGATCAGTATACGCCCGCCGCCGAAGTCGCCGTCCGGGCCGCCATGTCGAACAGGCAATTCATTGTTCGGTGACCTCGTGTTACACTTGGACCGGATTTTCGGATAGTCAAAACAATTAACGCAACCAATTAACGGGCCCTGACCCGGTTAGCGGACCCGGTTAGCTAGCCGCGGATCATGGGTCGGATCACTTGAAAGTGGGTTTAAGCCAGAGACCAGAGATAGTCCCCAACCGAAGTATCAAAATCGCATTAGTCGCAAACTCGATAGCGGCACTATGGCTTTGATCAAGGCCTGTGTATATCCATCCCGAATCTCGGTCAATTTTAGTTTCCCAATCCAAAGCGGTGGAAATGCTTAGGGAGACACCCTTCTTAAGATGGGTCGACGCATCCAACAGAATCACCTTGCCCGGTAAGGCTACGGGCTTGCTAAGCACCCGCTCTTTCCATCTTGCAGATGGAAACAGGCCCCATGGAAAAAGTATCTCTCCACTATCAATCGAGATTTCTAGTTGTAGAGTGTCTATCGATATTGACCCAGCACCTAAATTACCAATACGTCCCTCAAGCTTGGAGTTTGAGGACTTCACAAAATCAAGCGAATATTCTGAATCTATATAGACCAGATCACCTTCTAAAGCGGCCCCTGGTGCTGTTTCAAATTTCATCATTTACTGCCTTTAAATTGAAAGTGATAAACGATATTTGTCGTGGGATCAACAACCAATTGATATGTGCCGACACTGCCATTCATTGTGCCGGGAGAATCCCAACGCAGACCCAATGGTATCCCTCCTGGATCAACGCCCGGAGGAGTCGCATCCATGATCTGTTGCATGAGCAATGTCGAATCCATATAGGGTCGATCGGCGATGTGGTTCAATGTCGTCTGACTAAATTGAAAATCAGCCGCATTCAATGCACCTGCATTGGCTCCCAAAGATGACTCGGGCCAAGCCGAAGCAGCACTTGCAGCTCCTTCTTCAAGACACATTGGCGAGAAAGTTAGGCCTAATCTAATGGGAGCCAGTACAGCTTGGGCCATATTGGCATTGGGGTTTACTCCTCCTACTGTAGCTATGTCTTGAACGGTTTGATTCCACCACGCACTTGCTGCGCCAACAAGGTGGTTCCAAGCAGAAGGATGACTATTGGCAGCCATCTCGTTGCTCAACAAGGTTGGATGCCTGCCGTCGGGATCGAAGTAGCTCAGCGGATTATTTAGATCAGCGGCATACGTCGACATGCCACCGGCTAGCCCGCTCGGATCGCTTTGATCAAACCGGCCGAGCGCCGCCTCATATGGGCGCATGCCATTGCTCACCAGCCCGGATTCAGCATCGTAATACTGGCCCGGATAGCGCAGGTTCAGCACATAGCCCATCGTTGACGTCGGCTGTTGCTCCCCAAACGGATTACCCTGATAAGCCCACTGCCAGACCACCGTGCCAGCGTTGTTGGTAACTACCCGTGGCGTGCCCAGTTGATCGGCGGTCACATAGTTGACCGTGCTAGTCGTGGCGCTGCCATTGATGGTGTTATCGATGGCCGCTACCGGGATGTCACCCAGCCAGATGTAGTTGCGATTGGTGGTGCCGTACTCGCCGATCAGCTGACCCGCTTGGTTGTAGGCGTAGCGCTCGGTGACGGCCTGCGGGAAGGTGGCCACCTTGCCGATGCGCTGACCCAAGGCGTTGTACGTGTAAGTGCCCACGGTCTGGCCATTCTGCTGCACCAGCGTCAGGCGGTTGCGCCCGTTGTACGCAAAGCCGTAGATATTGCCGCCGATCACGCTGCCGGTGCTGTTGCCGTTGGCATCGTTGGCCCGTGAGACAGTGCCGATGCTGGCGAGCTGGTGGGTACCGCTGGTGTAGAGGTACGCGCCCGTAGCCAGGCCCGGTGCCGTCTTGCTCAGTCGATCGCCGGTCGGACTGTAGGTGTAGCTTTCCAGCGCGGTGCCGTTGTCACTGATGCCGGTGAGTCGATACAACGGATCGTAGCTGTAGGTCTCCGTGGCCGGATTGGCACCGGGCGCATTGCCAATCGCCGTGACATTGCCCATCGCATCACGGGCAAAATGCAGGTTGAGCGCCGAGCTGCTGAGATCGGTCGCGCGATAGTTGGCATCATAGGTACGTGTCACCACTTGGCCGTTGCCCAAGGTGTAACTGCTTAGAGGGCCAAATGGCAGATAGGTGATGGCACTGGCCAGCGTGCTCGCGCTTGCGCCCACGGGGGTCACTTGCACGCCGCTGATTTGCCCGTTGCTGTTGTAGCTATTACTGACCAACGTGCCATCGGGCTCGCTTGTCATGCTCAGCCGATTCGCCAACGTATAGGCATACAGCGTGGTGTCAGTAGCTGCGACGGCGATCTGCTGCTTGCGGATGACGTTGCCGCGAGCATCGTAGCAATACACCGTGCTGACGGCATTCTCGACGATACGTGTCAGATGGCCAATCGGGCTGGAGCTCGGGCAACCCGTCGTGCTGTTTGGCTCGTCGTAGTGATAGACGGCGCCGAGAGTCGTGTCCGGATAGCTCGTGCTCGTTAGACGATTGAGAGCGTCGTACGTTGCAGTACTGACAACGCCGTTGGCGTCCGTATGCGTGAGTTGGTTGCCAGCGGCGTCGTAGGTATAGCTGCTGCTGCCGGTATCCGGACTCTGCAACATTGTGCGATTGCCGAAACCATCGTAGGTGTAGGTGGTTTTGAGGCTATTGGGATCCGTGACGCTGGCGAGGTTGTCACTGGCATCGTAAGTCGACAACGATTGGGTGTTTTGCGTGGCTGTGTCGGTGCCATCGGCGTTGTCGATGGCGCTGACCAGCCGTTCAAGTCCGTCGTAGCCTTGCTTTCGCTGAACACCGGCCGCATCCGCACTGTGCGCGGCCTGACCCAACGCATTGTGCCCGTCGGGATAGTTGTAAGTCAGCACGACCCGATTGAATGCATCGGTGACCGTCAACAACTGGCTCAGGCTGTTGTAGGTTTTCGATACGGTATAGCGAAGCGTATTCGCCGCATCGAAGATTTCTTCTTTGGTTTGATTGCCTGCCGCATCAAGCGTGTAGTGGATGCGATTGCCGATCGCATCGGTGGTGTCCGTCAGACGACGCGCGTTGTCGTAGGTGTAGTTCACCACGACACCATCCGCGTCTTTCGTTTGTGTCACATCCCCTGCCGCATCATAGGTGAGCGTTGTGGTCGCGGGGGTGCTGGAACTATCTTGCGTCACCGTGGCAGGCCAACCTTGAGGGGTATAGGTCATGATGGAGATGACCTGATTTGCATCAATGATCCGCCCAGGATTGCCAAGAGCATCGTAGGTGTCGTACGTCGTCACATGCCCTAAGGCATCGGTCACTGTCGCGAGATGACCCAGAGCGTCATAGGTATATGACGTGACATCGCTGACGTCCGTGCGCGGACCATCAATACTGCCAACGAGCCCCTGCGCGTTGTAGGTGCGGGTCGACGTGCGATCCGGTGTGCTGGCGTGTGCCACGGTTGCCGCTAGACCGAGGGCGACAAGACCCCAACGAAATCCATTTTTCATCGAAGTCACTCCTTGGTCGAATGCACGGTTGTGGACAACAGGCGTCCCTGACCGTCGTAGGCATACGTTGTCGTGTTATCCGGCGTCGTGACCGTCTTGGGCAAATAGGACCATGTGGTGTCCCACGTGGTCGTCGTCGTACGCTCCTGGGGAGTGCCTTGGGCTTCGACTTTGGTCAGCACACGTCCCTGGCTGTCGTACGTATACGCAGTAACGTGCCCCATGGCGTTGGTCTGGGTCGCCACCTGACCGCGGTCAGTGTAGGTATAGGTGGAATTGCTCGCTGGACAACTTGCCGTCGGCTCACCTTGAATCGCCGTGATGCGTTTGACGCCCTGGATCACTTGGTAGGTGTAGGTGACGTTATGCCCCAGCGCATTGGTGACGGTGCTGGTTCCATCACTGTTATAGGTCACCGTGGTCTGGTCAGCTTGACCGGCATGCTGGCTGGAGGTGGCTCGTCCTTGGCTGTCGTAGGTCCAGCTTGCATACGGGATGCCACGCTCATCCGTGATGCTTGTCAACCACGCGGGGTTGCGCGTGTCGCCGTAGGTGTAAGTGCGCGTGGCTGTATGGCCAGCGCGCGTGGAAGCCACTTGTGTGAGCTGCAAGATGTAGTTGGGGGTCATGACCCACGTATACGCAACGGTCAGGTCACCGGCCGTTAGTTGTGTAAGCCTGCCGTAATTCGACTTTTGCAAAACCATCGTATGGCCGCGCGAATCGGTCACGGTGACCGTCGACGAGGAGTAGTCGCTGGCTGTGACGTATGCCAGGGTCTGCACTAGGCCATTGGCCTGGCGCCGCTTGATCAGATGCCCGTTGGCATCGAAGGTGAATTGCTCATTGGCGGGGGAGGTATAAACCCACTGGCCGTTAACCTGGTCCAGCCGCCCCAGCTCGGTTGGCTCGGCCGTCGCCACGCCGTTGTTCAACTTGAACAGCGAGGAGTGACCATCATCGAAGTACACTTGCAACACGTTGCTGCTGACTTGCAAATACGGTTCGAAGCTAGCCGCCCAGTAGCCGGTGGTCGAGTTGTAGTTGCGGGTAAAGCTCAGTTCCCCATCAGGGTCCTGATAATCCGTTTCGGACTCGAACTGATTGCCCATCGCGGCGTTGATCGGATCACCGACGGCTTTGCAAATAAGAACACCGCCGCTGGCTTGAATATTGTCGGAGTTGCCTAGCTCCTTGCGGCTCTGATCGTCGGTGGAGTTTTCGCAAAGACCCGTCTGAGGGTTGTAAGTCTGAGCATCGGTGCAATTGTCACCCTGTTGCTGAATCGAATCGCTTATGGTCACGGTGACAGGGTTACCGGTCGGCGGTTGATAGGTCGCCGTCGCTTTACATTCGTACATGAGCGTGTTGGGGGCGCGCTGTAATATAACGTCGGAGGTGTATAGGGCGACGGTATGGTATATCGCGCACCGTAGAGATACGCCTCCATGATGTTGTAGTCCACCTGACACGCCGCATCGGGCGTGGGGTAGTGGACTCCATCAGCGGAGTTCTGAATGACGCCAGTGAATATGTAGTAATAGTGGTCGTCGGCGAAAGCCGACGAGCTGCACAGCACGAAGAAGAGAAACCAAAAACGTTTCATATCGTTCCCTGATGATGGATTAGGTCAGTTAACCAACGAGCTCCGTTCGTCATCAAATCGCTCCCTGGTGAAATGCACGATCGTAGCCAACGAGCATCCTCGATCTTCGTAGATATCCGCTATCGAGTGATCCAGCGTGGTTACGGTTGCCGGAAGGCGACGCATGCGATCCACGCTGTGGTCGTTGCGGGTTCTTGTGCGCACCTTGCGCTTCGACTTCGATGATCTGTACGTCATAGAGCCCTGCACGCGGCATCAACCGATGCGGCGCGGACCAGGCTGCTGGAGAGTGTTGCCGAAGTCCACACGCAATCCTCTGCTCTGGTGGGCGTCCAGAGGAAAATCGGCAGAAGGAACGAAGAGACTTCCATGCCATTCCTTGGCTACTTCAGTTTGAAGGACGGCTTCCGACTGCCGTGCGCATTTCTTGTCGTTGAGTTTTAACTGATCGACCGGCCGAGTATGTGCGCTAGTTGACCGTTTCCACAAGCATCCGCAACGTCTTATCTTACGAGAGTGCGTAGCGATGAACCGATCACGTATCGATTTGATGCTAGACCAGACGCTAGCGGCGACCTGTGTCGTAGGCGTTTCCCTACAGCGCCCTTCAAAGGAAGGGCACTGACCCGCTTAGCCGACCCGCTTAGCCCTGCAGGCGGAACAGTGGGGAAGATTTCATGGCAGGCCTCCCGGAACGGAACGGGGTTCAGTATACGTCCGGGCCAAAAGGCAGGTCAGAAGACCGCCACCTCAATGGACTTCCTCCGTCCACATTAACCGTTTCGCGCTCCGTGCTTTTGTCACGCCACTGCGCGCATCCGATTCGCCCGCTGCGCCTCACGGGTCAGCGCATAAACCTTGCGTACGCCTTCGATCATGTCGAAGGCCGGTACCTGCTGACTGTTTCCCCTCCAGGAACTGCGACCAAACCATGAAGTAGCAGATGTGCCAGGTCCGAAGGTGATCGTGCCGCTGCCGTTGGATCGCTCGCTGAGGGAGATGTCGCTGAGAGTCGCTAGCGTCAGGCTTTTGACCTGGCGATTGAACAGGCCATCGAGAATGATGACGCGCTGATCGGTAAGGCCATAGTACGTACGCGTCCGCTGGTACCAGTCCGCAAAGAACCGCCCCACAAGCATGTAGAAACCGAAGAACATGACGGGAATGCCTTCCGGCATCAGGTATAGCGGTGGCCGGCTTGTCTGACTCCCGTGTTGGAAAATCCCGAACAACACCAGGTAAAACCAGAACAGAGTGACGGGCACAGCAAACCAGTCGCCGGCGCGCCATCGCAGACCTTGTTGTGGCATCCCACTCCACAACAGGCGTTCGTCCCGCGCCAGCTCAGGCCGGAGCTTCTGGTCGATTTCAAGCGTCATCCCTGTTCCCCGATGAAATGCAGGTCGCAGCCTAGCAAAAACTTCATCCCGCCCTCCCTGTATGCGCAACGGAAGTCTGAGTCGACTTTCTAAAGTGCACTCTGACCGCAATTTCTGTCTCGACAACGGCGCGACTCAACGCGAAATTTCAAGTTCTTCTTCCTTCCGCTGCTCCCGGCCTTCATCTGACGGGTAGTGATACCAAGCCTCGTGCGGCGACTTCTGCTTGCACGACAGGCATTGCGTTATGGCCCAGAAGTGTCCGCATCCAGGGCAGCAGCCCGCAGTCCAGAACGTGTTCCAACGGGTGAGGCAGCCCGCGCCCGGCTCCGTGGGAGCGCAGCACCACAGGCTGTTTCCGTTGGGCTCCCACTTGCATAGCGGGCAATAGATAAGGGGTTGCGGTTCCATGCACTGTATTCCGTGGGTTCAACCTGCGTAGCTCCGTAAGGGGCTCTGTCCCGACTACCGCATCATCCTGCGTTGGCAGGATGATGCGGGAAGGTAGTTCACTCAGGGGGCGGTGAACCGGCTGCTGGCAAAGCTCAACCGATGAAAGCGGCTATCCGATGCGCCGACGGCAATCAGGTACGCATGCCCGCTCAGCAGGCCGGCATCGCTCAGGTTCGCGCTGCCTTGGGGCCCCAGCACCAAGGTCTGCCACACGGTGGCATTGCCATGGCCGCTGTTGGCAATGGCTGGATCAAGCACATAGACCAGCGTCATCACCGCGCCACTGGGTGGGTTCCAGCTGACCGTATTGCCGTTCATCGACACAGAGAAGTTGCTGGGCACATGCTTGCCGATGGCAAACAATTCGAAGCTTCCCTTGGGCGCAATGTAGTAACTGATGCACGAGGGGATATCGATGCGCTGTTTGCCACCGGCAACGGTAAACGTGCCGGCATAAGCACTTTGCGCTGCCGAGTAGGTGCCGGTAAACGTGCCGGTTTGTTGGGTGCCGTCGATGCTGCCGTTCCAGTGGCCTTTCAACAAGGCTCCGGCTTTGGTGCCTGAGATGGTGCCCAGGTTATGGCTCTGACAGCCGAGGTAAGTGAAGTACATGGTGCCGGAAAAATCGCTATCGGATGCCGGCAGATTCAAGTACACCGAACCCATGGTCGGGTCTTCGGGGTTGGTGGCCGGATCTTCCTGGTAGTAACCGAGATAGACACTGTCTTGCGATACCGAGGCATCAGCGACGGCATGCGCCGCCGGGCTTGCCGCCCATCCGGCCAGCGGCAAAACAGCAACCAAGGCAACAGCAAGAAGTGTGCGCATACGGATCTTCAAGGCAATCATCAAGAGAACTTGATCAGTGGCAGGCCGACCTGCTGCCGGCAGCTGTTACGCATTTCGCGCTCTTCGTTGACGGTATCCTGCACAGAGCTCGAATCAGGCTTGCCGCTATTCATATTCTGTAGAGTGGCCGCCGCACGTTGCGCAAATTTTCCGGCAAAACAATGGCAGTAAGTCGCCAGCTTAGGGTTTCCTTTGAGATCCGCCTCGCCATAGGGTGACGGGATGTTGATCGACTGGTTGGCGCACATATCGGCGTACTGGTCGACCATGCTCGATGACATGTCGCCTGCATGCGCCGGTGCGATCATGGCCATGCCGATGATGGTGCCCAACAAGGTACTGGTCCATGCCTTGTTCAGGGCAGACGAAACATAACGTACTGACTTCATGGCTTATCCATTGCTATGGTTTTTGACGGAGCGAAAAAAGAGCGAGACGCATCTTATATGGATTGCAGATTTTGGCCAGCTCGATCACCCAAGGCAGTTTCTGGGCTCTGGGCCCAAACAAACTGGATCAGAACCCGTTCCACACGCGAGGAAGTGGCTCTGACCCGCTTCGTGCTTAAAAGTCGAGTGTGTGTTGAGGCGCTGCCGGAGGTCCGAGCGACGAGTCTATGAAAACGCCTTCGCTGTCACTAATAACCTCTCCACTACCCTGGTTTAAGGTAATCGACTGAGCACCTCTCCCCCAACGAAAATTCTCGCCCCGCCGCACCGCTCCAAAATCATTCTGATATTCATCGGAATCCAATCTATGCGGTGCCCCATATTTTTTGCTGAACGCATCGAATACCTTACCAAACATAGACGGCGCTATTGTTAGAGAAATTTTATAAAGTTTTTCATGAAAGAAACTATAGGTTATCCGGCGAAGTTTCAGGCCAGTCACAGCAAGAAGATCTTGATTTGCATCTTGTGGCGAGGGGTTGCAGACAATCTCGCCCGGTTTCAACTCGAGCATTGGGTCCCCCTCAAATTCCCTGATAGAGTCCGTACAAAATGGCGTTGGGAATTTCTTTGTTGTGGGCATGCCCAATATATTATGGCCCGTCCCCCGCTCCACTAAATCGCCACTAGTTACACGCTTGAACTCCTCGAGAGTCATTCCGAGATATGCTTTCTTGAAGCTGTACGGAGACTCGGAGCCGGTCGAGATGACTGCACTTGGCTGCGCACCCGAAGCGTCGCGTCCCTCTTCACCAGATCGATTCTGCTGCGCCTGCGCTGCGCAAGTCGCCATAATTGCAGTAATTAAAAAAATCCCTATTTTCATAAAATCTCCTAGACAGATCGGCTTAAACTTTGCAGAGAAACTTCCGTAGCTGAATTGCCAACAAGTGAATTTGATCCCGTTTTTTGGCTCCGATTTCCCCAATTAAAGTGCACCCTGATTCCTGTTTCTGCGCCCGCTCAGATGCGGCCGCCACGATCGACGAATTCCCAGACCTTTGATATCACCACCGATCCCTCGCCGACGGCGGATGCCACGCGCTTGACCGATCCGCTACGCACATCGCCCACCGCAAAGATGCCCGGCAGCGAGGCGGCGAAGGGTGAGCTTGCGCCTGCGGACTCGCCGGTGAGCACGAAGCCCTTGTCGTCCAGCTCGACCAGATCCGCCAGCCAGTCGGTATTGGGGGCGGCACCAACCATGATGAAGAGCGCCCGGGTCGGCACCGTTTCCTCGCTCCCGCGCGCGGTGTTGCGGATCGTCACCGCCTCCAGGTGGTCGCTGCCGTGCAGCGCGCTGACTTCGGCGCCGTACTCGATGGTGATCGTCGGCT
>DASZCB010000077.1:0-10312 GCA_035943575.1 Rhodanobacter sp.
GAAAAGATAGGGGCTGATGGTTGTGCCGAGCACGGCAACGATAGCGACGGCGTATTTGGGATTGAGCCGCACCTTCGGCATGGCGATACCCTTCACCACGTCACCCCAGGGCACATGGATGACGAAGACCGTCGCCACGTAGGCGAAAAGGCTGAGCGTCAGAATTTTGAGGATGGGCGAATACCGAGAAAACGGTACATACATCTGCAGCAATAGAGACACGATCGCGAAACCTGCTGCATACAACACGGCCGGACCTCCGATCAGCAGTTTCAGCGCGGCTCCCATGGCGCCGATGTCGGCGGCCAGGTTGATCACATTGGCGACCAGTACAGAGAACACCAGTCCATAGACCCATGGACGTGGGTAGTACGTGCGCATACTGCTGGACAATCCCTTGCCCGTGGCGCAACCAATCCGCGCGCTGATCGCCTGGATGGCGATCATCAGCGGCATCGCAAGGAAGAGGCTCCAAATCGTGGCATAGCCAAAGGCAGCGCCTACTTGCGAGTAAGTAGCAATCCCGCTCGGATCATCGTCCGCTGCTCCCGTGATCAAGCCCGCGCTCAGTTTTCGCAGTAGGGAGGACTTGGATTTGATGGACGATGAGTCGTTCAAGGGGCGTCCTCTATCCGTGGGCTTCCGCACTGCGCGTTAGTGCGGTGTAAATATATCCGGCTCTGAAGTTGACGTCTTTCGACTACGAGCAAGCGCCGATTTTTACTGTGTGTCGTGGCTCAAAGCGCGACGAGTGGCCTTCTGCCCCCTGCGTCTTCAACGCAGTATTCGCCGGGGACTGTGAAAGAAGAATGGACGAAAGGTGCCTCAGGTCGGCACTGAGCATTGGACATTCGGTACTTCGTACTCGGCGTCACAAGCTGTTTACGCGAACGGGTGCAGCGTTCTGAAAAGTCCAGGTCAAATCACGATCGACGGAGGGACAGAACCATGAGCGCGATGAAAGAAACAACGGTTTCCCATGGGGGAAAGCAAAAGGGTGGCATTGGCTATGTGGTGCTTTGGCTATTGGGTGTGCCGATCCCCATCCTGATTCTGTTCGCGCTGCTACGTGGATGCGCGTGAGACGTGCCAGCGACTGAATACCGCCAAGGCTGCCTTCTACGGCTTCAAGGAGAACACGATGTCTTACGTTGCAGATAATAGTGATCATGCGGTCGTCACGGACCGATTAGCATTGGAACCCGGGATGAGCTTTCGGGCTGTCATTGCAGGATGGTTGGTGGCTACGGGAGTGGCCGGCATGCTGTATGCCGCCGGTCTTGCCATGGGCTTCTCTAGCTTTGATGCGTGGAACACGGCGGGAAGCGCCAAAGATATCGGCATTGGCACGGCCATTTGGTTGATTGCCACCTGGATGGCGGCACTGTTTCTGGGTGGCATGTTTGCCAGCTGGTTCGATGGCCACAACGACGACACGAGCGGTTCTCTCCACGGTGCTACTGTGTGGGGCTTGTCGGTTACCGCTACTGCGTTGTGGATCGCGCTGGGACTGGCGCATTCGATGTCAGGTCACCGGGGAATGAGCCCTATCGGCAACGGCATGAGTGCCCCAGGCGGAATAACGGCCAGCATGACGGGCGATGGAGCGGTAGCCGTGTTGGACGCCAATATTGCCTTCCGACTCAACGGTCGAGATCGAAGCAGTTCCGGTGCTGTGGTAGCCGCCCTCATTGCCGGACATGATGACATCGCTAGCGCGTTGCTTGCAGCAGACACGGGGATGACACAAGTCGATGCGGCCAGCGCATTGCAGCGGCTAGCACCCGAAATTCAAGCAGCCAAGCGCGCAGCGAAGGCCACGGCTGATCGAACAGCCCACTATTTGGCCATGACGATGTGGATAGCCTTTCTGAGCAGCTTTCTTGCATTGCTCGCCGCGATGATAGGCGGCTGGTTGGGTGCATCACACATTCATCGTGTCTATCATCTTCGCCAATATCCAGCGCGCGCAGCACGACAAGTAGGTTAAAGGGCGATAGTAAAAAGAGGGCCGATCAAAACGTGATCGGCCCTCTTTTGAATGCGAAACGCGCTCAGTGCTTTTTGCTTTCATCCCGCGCGTGATCCATCGCTTTTCCCACGTCCTTCTGCATCTTGCCAATGTTCTTTTCAACATGGCCAGCTGCTTCCTTGACTTTGTTCCCCGTGACTTTGCCAGCCATCTCCTTGATCGCACCTTCGATTTCGTGCTTCGTGCCTTCGGTTCTGTTCTTGTCCATGATTCGATCCTGCCTTTCATCCCGCGAACGTGCGGTGTCAATCCTATAGACCGTCACTCGTCTCGAACCCGTGAAGTGCAAAGGGTGGAAGGTTGTCTCTCGCCTAGTAAATGATCGAAATGCAAGGTGCGGACGCAGACACGTCTCGGATGGAATCGCCCTTGTTAGTGCTGCAGTCGACGTCCACTTTTTGGATCCACAGTGGTACCCATCGCACAAAAAAAACCGCCCATGGGGGAGGCGGCGGATTCAAAAAAGCCTGAGTCATGCAAACGGTCGGCGTCCTCAGTCCTTGACGAGGCAGAGAGGCTGCCTTCGCCGACCGATGTCAGTTGTCCCACATCGGGAGTGATGATCGCGTCAGCGCCAAACGTTCTTCAGCACTGCCATGAGTAGTGCTGATTCTTGGCTTATTTAAGAGGAATCCGGAAGGCGTTGAACATTGTGCTGGTGTTGCGCAGCGCTCCTCGGATGATCTTTGCCGACCGTAACGCGATTCCTTCGAGATGCCTTCTATCGGCTGTGGAGTTCAAGTGTTCACGACAAGCCGAGGATGGGGCTTGTAGACCCCACAATCATGGACGATCTTCATGTAGATAGGCCGACGTGGCCAACGATGACAGGCGAAATGAGCCGCCCGAAAGCTGCCTGTCGCGACCGGCAGTTTAGGGTCGACAAGCGACCTTCAGTCTGACGGTCAACAGGATGGCAATCCGCATTCCGCAGGCGCGATCGAGGTTACTGCGGGACGGTTCAATAGCGGCTTCGTGATTCGACTAGGCTGGGAAAATGTGAGGGTCGTTCGGAAAAAGGTAATTAAGGTAATCTTTTGAAAGTTGAAACAAAATAAACATAACAATCAAAGATATACGGATAAATCGTCAAGGTAATTATTTGGTGATATCAAGGTAATTAGTGACCCCTCCAAAAGGTAATCTCACAAATTACCGAGACTGTTTAAAATCAATAACTTGCAAAAAAATTACCTTGGAAGTTACCAAAAATTACCTTTGAAAGGTAACGATTAATGCAATGACAATCATGCGCTTACGTATGATTTTCGGGTTAGTTACCGAAATTACCGTTTTCCGATGGCCCCTCGCTTTCTGGCGCACTCCACCGCCGTCAGAAGTCCAAAAAACAGCCCGAACGCGCGTCACTTCGCGTCACATATCGCGCCCTGCCTTCACGGCCGCGGGCTACGCACGGCGCCGCTCTGCGCCTGTGAATACCTTCGTCGGAATCGTTCTCTATAGGCCACGCGGGTGCGGCGGGGGAAACCGCGCGGGCTGGGTGTGCATCCGAACGTTCGGGCATGAAAAAGCCGCCTCACGGCGGCATTCGGTGTAGTTATTGCGGACTCCGTCTCGACTGGTCAACAGTGCCGGTCCCCCTGATCGGCTTGCCCGTGCTGACCGCTTCCAAAATGGCAGCCCCGGATGTGACGCCCCGTGCGGGCTACTTAGCTGGCGGGAATTCGCGCCTAAGCGTGGCCAGCACATCACCGTAGGTCTCGCGAATGTTTCCTTTGGAGAACCGAATCTGCGTGATGCCATGGATGTTGGAGAACTCTTCAACGCCCTCCTCCAGCAGCACGATCGCTCGCTCAAACCCAAGTTTCCCTTGGAACAAGCCTGCCTCGTGGACCACGTTCTGGCGTGCGCGAAGTCCCCCGTCAGTAGTTGCGTCCTCGCCGGTCATAACAAGCAGTGCAAAGGAACTGTTCTCCATCATCGAATGGAGAACATCACGGATCGTGTGCCCGGCACGGGCACCGTTTTCGAATGCCTCGACACTATATCCGTGTTGGTCCGTCAGGTGATCCTTGAGACTCTTCCATAAACCGCTACGGCCATGCCCAATGAAGACGACTGGTTTCTTCTTGGAGACGGGAGGCGGAAGTGCGCAGGCAGCGCGGTTCCGCTCAAACACGTCGAAAGTAGAAAGCACCAATGCACGATTACCGTTGGGAGCCTCCACTTGGACGAGGACTACGTCATCCAGAGATTGCACGGACAACCTGTGATCGGCGGCACGCACCACATACACCCCGGTGTCATGTGTGGCACGTCTGTAGTCGGCGAAATATTCCTCCTGGTTGTCATGCGTCCAGGTCCCTTCTGGCAAACCCACATTGAACCAGTAGTTCGGATCTTCCTTGACATCCCGAAATAGCGTTTCAGTCGCTTCTTTTAGCACTTCGACAGTGAATCGGGTTCGTGGGATGTACCGGGATAGTTTCATCTGGTGGTAGTGCCTGGCCGAGTCACGAGGCACGATAGCAGTTGCCGCACTCGCAGCAAGTCTAAGATTCCAATATTCGGTGTGCGGCGGATTCAGCCGATGGCGGCGGTGCCGTTGGGAGCTAGGCCGGTGACCTTGTAGTCGTCGAACGCCACCACCTCTTGGCCGATCCACTCGTTGAACTGCTGGAAGCGCGCCTGCAGCGGCAGCAGCTCGTTGATCGCGAACACCTGCGCCGCCGGAATCACCGACCCGAACCCGGTCGTGCCCGTCGGCACCAGGCCGAGCAGCTGGGGCGGTACGCGGTGCGCGGCGAGGATGTCGTCGCGCGTGACGTTCTTGATGTTGAAGAACTCATCCTTGGCCGCGACCTCACTGATCGGGATCATCTGAATGCCGTCTTTCTTGCCGCCCGGCGCGTAGAGAAACAGATTGCGGAAATTGCCCGGACCCTTGCTGTCCTTCAGCGCTTTCTTCAGATCCTCGACCTGCGCCTCGTCGGTCAGCGCATCGGTGAGGTGCAGGATGTAACCGGCGTGCGAACCGTTGAGGTAGTACTTGCGGCGGAACAGCGTGCCGGCTTCGTTGAGCCACGCGCTCTGCAGCGCCGACAGGTACTCCGGCAGACCGTAGATCTCCTGGTGCACATCCGGCTGCCGCAGCTGAAACATTGAACCCTTCTCGAACTCGTGGTCGGTCTTCCACCCCTGCACGAAGAAGAACGTGTCGAGATCGTCGCAGCCGCGGCGCATGTATTTCGCCATCGCATGCTTCAACGGCATCGGCTGGCCCAGCCGGTTCTTCGGCGTTTCGAGATAGCCATTGCCGAACACCAGAAAATCGAGCGCCCACGCACCGAACGTCTCGCGGCTCAACAGCTTGTGCGGTCGGAATGTCGACGTGAGGATGTTGCACTTCACGTAGATCGCCGAGCTGTGGTGCGGTGTCGAACGGAACGACTTGGCCAGCCCATCCAGCGACACCGGTGGCTCGTACCATTTGCCGTTGCGCCAGGCTTGAATGTAGTCGAGCATCTCGCGGCCGTCGAGCACCGGCGACGGGTCGCCGAAACTGAAAGCGTGCGCTTGTGGCGTCGTGCCGGCCGGAGTCATGGCAGTGCGGGTCGATTCGGACATCAGTAGAGCTCCATCTGGCTGGTGTTCGCCGCGGTGCGGCCTTCCAGCGGTTCGTTGATAAGTGCGTGCATGCAGGCCCACGCGAGATCCGCGTGGCCAATCTCCGCGGAGCGTCCCGCGCTGTACTTCACGTGCCGGCCGGAGTCGGTCATCGTCCGCTTGAGCGCCATGAACGACTGCGCCAGATCCACCCAGCCGGCGTCGAATTCCAGCCGGCCCTTGTCGATCACGTTCTGCGCTTTCATCACCATCAGCGACTTCACGTCGGGCGAGTAAGTGATCTTGCGCACCAGCGGGAAGAACTGGATCACCAGCTGGTACACCGCCTGGCCCAGCCCGCTCACGTCGATGCCGATGTGCTGCACGTGGTAGCGCTGGGTGATCTTGCGGATGAACTCGGCTTGCGCCTCGAAATCCATGCCCTTGAGCCGGTGCCGTTCCAACCCGCGGAACTTGCCACCCGGCTTGTCCGGCGGTGCCAGCACCACCAGCCCGGCACCGTCGCCGCCCTGACCCAGCGCCGGGTCGTAACCGACCCACACCGGCTTCATGCCGAACGGCCGCAACAGCAGCGGCTTCAAGTCCGCCCACTCGACCCAGCTGTCGACCATGCAACCCTGCATCGCCGCCAGCGTGAACAGGCTGTCGCCATCGTCCATGAACTGGCACATCAGCAGGTTGGCGAACTCGTCCGGCGGGTACTCGGTACGCAGCTCCTCAAGATCGAACAGATCGCAGCCGCCACGCTCGGCGTCCTCGATCGTCACCATGTGGCGCCACACCTTGTCGGCACAGCGCAGGCCACCGGCTATCGCCGCGCGGTCGGTGATGATCTCGACACGGTCTTCTTTCTTGCGCCGTCGGTTGTAGCGATCGCCCGTCCAGTACGGGTACGCCGCATGGCTCGTTGCGCTGGGCGTGCTGAAGTACGTCTTGCGCCACTGCTTGTGCATCGCCATGCCGCTGGCGACCTTGTTGATCTCCTCGAAATTCTGCGACCAGAAAAACTCGTCGTAGTAGAAATTGCCGTGATAGCCCTGCGCGGTGCGTGCGTTCTGACCGAGGAAATACAAGTGCGCGCCGTTCCAAAGAACGATCGGATCACCCTTCAGGTCGATGCCCAACGATTCCTGCGCAAACTGCCGGATGTACTGCTTGAAGATGTGCGCCTGGGCTTTCGACGCGCTCAGGAAAATCTGATTGCGGCCCGTGGTGATGGCATCAATCAACGCTTCACGGGCGAAGTACCAGGTCGCGCCGATCTGGCGCGACTTGAGGATCATCCGCGTGCGTTCGTCAGCCGACGTACGCCAGCGGTGCTGATAGTCGAACAGCGACTCGTGGAATGTGCGGACCAGCTCGGCGATCTGTTCCTCGGTGAACTCGTTGCGCTTCGGTGCGCGCTTCGGCCCCGCGTTTCGCTTGTCGATGTTCGGGTTTAGGTCGGCCTCGTTGCCGCCCGGCGCTTCATACCGTCGTACCCGCGACAGCCGCTCCACCTGTCGGCCCAGTAGGTCGATCTCCTTGAAGTCGCCACCGGTCTTTTTGTCCTTGTCGACCAGCGTCATGAAGCGCGCCTCCAGGCACGTCTCCATCCGCTCGATCATCGGCGCCTTGTCCCACCCGTCGCGTGTTTTCCACGACTCGATCGTGGTGCGGGAAATGCCCAGTTCCTCGGCAATGTCCGTGACCCGCCATCCCCGAAAAAAAAGGGAGCGCGCAGCGCGTCGCTGATCGACGTGGGGAGCAGACATCAACATGGCGGCATCGTCGCAAGCGCACCGACGTATCTATTGCCGGCCGCGATGTACCAGCCCACTGGTACACCGGCCCCGCGTTGCCCGGCTCGCGCACGGTGCCGACGATGGCCGCGTCTCCACTCAGCGCCGCCACCCCGAGGTTTCGTCCATGGCCAAGTCCAAGTTTTTCCGCGTTGCTGTCGAAGGCGCCACCTCCGATGGACGCGCGATCGAGCGCAGCGCCATCACGGCCATGGCCGCCACGTACAACCCTGTGGTGTACGGCGCGCGCATCTTCGCTGAGCACATTCGCGGCTATGCGCCGGACAGCCCGTTCAAGGCATACGGCGACGTCACTGCCGTGAAGGCCGAGGAAATCGGCGACGGTCCGCTCAAAGGCAAGCTCGCACTGTATGCGCAGATCGACCCGACGCCGGAGATGGTTGGCTTGGTCAAGGCGCGCCAGAAGATCTACTCGAGTATCGAGATCACGCCGAAATTCGCCGACACCGGCTTGCCCTACCTGTCCGGCCTCGGCATCACCGACAGCCCGGCCAGCCTCGGCACCGAGATCCTCACCTTCGCGGCGCAACATCCGAACGCCAACCCGTTCGCCTCCCGCAAGCAGCATCCGGACAACCTGTTCACCGCGGCCACCGATGTCGTCGAAATCGAGTGGGAAGACGAGCCGGCCGACACCAACGCCAGCGTCCTGTTCGCCGCGATCAAGGACAAGCTCGCCAAGATCAGCGCCAAGTTCAAGACCAACGACGGCCAGCTGGGTGAAGTCGGCGAAGCCCTGCAGGGCATGGCCGACACGCTGGAGCAATTCGCCACGCGTGACACCGCCGTGACCCAGCAGTTCGCCGATCAGTTCACCGCGCTCACCACGCGCCTGGACGCGATCGAAGCGGCCAGCACCACCGACCGCGAACAGTTCAATGCCCTACGCACCCAGCTCGAAGCCGCGCCGGGCGGCTTGCCTCGCCCGGCGGCCAGCGGCGGTGACGGCGCGCAGCAAACCGACTGCTGATCGAACCCGCTTTCCAATCTCGAACCGTCGACCACCGCCTACGCCTGCACGCCCGGAGCTACCCATGCAAAACGCAACCCGTCAAAAATATCTTGCCTTCGCCATCCGCGTGGCCGTGCTCAACGGTGTCGACAGCGTTGAATCCAAATTTTCGGTCACGCCGTCCGTACAGCAGACGATCGAAACCCTGCTGCAGGCGAGTAGCGCCTTCCTCAGCAAGATCAATATCATCAGCCGGACGGAACAGGAAGGTGCAAAGGTTGGCCTTGGTGTCTCTGGCACTATCGCTGGCCGCACCAATACCCGTACCAAGGCGCGCACGCCTCGCGATGTCAGTGACCTCAAGAGCAAGGGCTACCGCTGCGAGAAGACCAACTTCGACACGGCCATTCCATATGAGCTGATCGACGCGTGGGCAAAGTTCCCCGACTTCCAGACTCGTCTGCGCGATGCCATCCTCAAGCGCCAGGGGCTGGATCGCATCCTGATTGGCTTCAATGGTACCCATGTCGCCGCCGATACCGATCGCGACGCATTTCCGTTGCTGCAGGACGTCAACATCGGCTGGTTGCAGCACATCCGCACGGATGCCCCAACACACTGGATGAAAGAAGGCGCCGTCGGCAGCGGCAAGATCGTAGTCGGCACCGCCGCCGGTGCCGACTACGCCAACCTCGACGCGCTTGTATACGACGCCGTGATGCTGCTCGACGAGCCGTACCGCGACGCCACCGACCTCGTCGCCATCTGCGGTCGCACGCTGCTGCACGAAAAGATGCTGGCCAAGATCAACCGCGACCAGCGCGCCACTGACGAGCTGGCCAGCGACATCCTGATCGCCAGCGAAACCATCGGCGGCCTGCCGGCTATCCGCGTACCTGGCTTCCCGGACAACGCAGTGCTGGTTACCCCGCTCAGCAACCTGTCCATCTACTGGCAGGAAGGCGCGCGTCGCCGGATGCTGCGCGACAAGCCGGAACTCGACCAGATCGAGAACTACGAGTCCTCGAACGACGCCTATGTGGTCGAGCAGTACGGCACCGTGGCGCTGTTCGAGAACATCCAACTCAAGAACGCCTGAGGATCGCCACGATGTCCAGTCCCGCCCTGCGTCATCGTGAGCGCGTGCTCGCCGCCCAGGCCTCGGTCGAGGCGGCGAGCACGGGTGCCGGCACCGTTTCCGGCAGCGCCTACGAACTCATGCTCGCCAAGCTCGCCGAGGACAAGCGCGCCCTCAAGTTGATCAAGTCCATCGAGCAGAAGATCGCGGTCAAACGCCAGCGCCTGCCGGAGTACCAGGCATGGGTCGAAGGCGTGTTGCAGGCCGACCAGCCGGTGCAGGACGACGTGTTCGCCACCGTCATGGTCTGGCACATCGACACCGGCGACATCGATGGCGCGCTGGTCATGGCCACGCACATGCTCACCCACAACCTGCAGCTGCCCGAGCACTACCAGCGCGATCTCGCCACCCTGGTGGTGGAGGAAATCGCTGAGCGTGCCGGGCAGGTCGACGGCGGCAACGTCACTGCCGCCCAGCTGCTGCAGGTGGGTGCACTTACCGAAGGGCGCGACATGCCGGATGAGGTGCGCGCCAAACTCCACAAGGCCATCGGCCTGGCCCTGCGCGATGAATCGCCCGCGCAGGCACTCGACCACCTGCAGCGTGCGCTGCAACTGAACGCGCGACTCGGCATCAAGACGGAGATCACCAAGCTGCAAAAGCAGCTGGCCCCGCTGACGCCTGTCGCCCACTGAGCTCGCCCCGAGCACCGCGGCGGCTCGGTGGACATCGCGTGAACTCTCTCCCACCCGATGCGCCACCGATCACCGCCGCACCTATTCCGAGCTGCACCCAGTTGAGGTTCCGATGTCCGGTCTTGTCGCCACCGCGCCCACCACCGCGCCCGATGCCATCAG
>DASZCB010000078.1:0-2407 GCA_035943575.1 Rhodanobacter sp.
GATCGGCTTCGGTGAGCGGATGTTGTTCGAACCAGGCCAGCGGCAGGCTCAGGCGCAGCGACTTGCTGCTGGCAGCGAGCCGCATCTGCGGCAGCGATTCGGCCCGGCGGGCACGTCGGAACAGCACGGCCAGACGCAGCAGCGCGGTGGTGTAGCGGGCCAGCTGGCGATAGCGCTGGGGTAGTGTGGCCACCATCGCCTTGTCCGGCTTGCGTCGATGCATTTCGATCACCGCCGCCAGCAGCTGCTGCTCCTGCCGCGAGAAACCGGCCAGATCGGCGTGGCGCAGGATGTAGGCGCCGTGATGGTGATGCTGGCTGTGTGCGATGGCCAGACCGATCTCGTGCACGCGAGCGGCCCACGACAACCACTCGCGCGCGTCGGCGTCCAGCTTCCATGCGCGTGCGACCTGGTCGAACAACATCAGCGCGGTCGATTCCACCCGGCGCGCCTGGGCGCGATCCACGCCGTAGCGGGTGGCCAGCGCGTCGATGCTGGCGGTGCGCGGGTCGCTGCCGCCGGCGCGACCGAGCAGGTCCCATAGCAGGCCTTCGCGCATCGAGCTTTCGCACACGCGCAGCCGCTCGATGCCTAGCGCGGCGAACGCAGCCTCGAAGATCACCACACCACCGGCGATCACCGGCGCCCGGTCCTCGATCAGGCCGGGCAGCTTGAGCGTGCCGATCTGGCCCTGCTCGATCAGCACGTCGCGCAGCGCGGCGAGCGACGCCGGGGTGATGCCGTCATCGGAGAAATTCATCGCCTGCACGACCGACCCGATCGACTTGGCGGTGCCGGAGGAGCCGTACGCATCCTGCCAGCCGGATTCGCGGTAGTCCTCGGCAAACTGCTGCAGCAGCACACCGATTTCGCTGCGCGCGCGCTGCCAGCGCTTGCGGGTGAGCTTGCCGCCAGGGAAGAAGCGCAAGGTCGAGGCGATGCAGCCGGCCTGTACGCTTTCGGTGTGCAGCGGCGCCAGGCCGCGGCCGATGATGAATTCGGTACTGCCGCCGCCGACATCAATCACGAGACGCGGCTCGCGCGAGGCAGGCAGGTCGTGTGCGGCGCCGAGAAAGATCAGGCGGCCCTCCTCGCGGCCGGACACCACTTCG
Source organism: Rhodanobacter sp. (assembly GCA_035943575.1). GTDB lineage: Bacteria > Pseudomonadota > Gammaproteobacteria > Xanthomonadales > Rhodanobacteraceae > Rhodanobacter. Next base: position 1,113 of record DASZCB010000078.1, read on the forward strand.
ATCGGGTGCCCGAGCGCAGCCTCGGCGGCGGTCAGGAATGCCTGGGGTGAAGCCAGTCGGCGTACGGTGTTGGTGGCTACCGCGCGCACCCGGATCGAGGGCAGGCCGGCGATGCGCTGACCGAAACGGGCGAGGCAGGCCATGGCGCGGGCCCGCCGCTCGGCATCCAACGTGCCGTCGGCGCGCAGGCCGGCAGCCAGGCGCACGGTGTCGCGCAGGCGGTCGATCACCCGCGGCTCGCCGTGCTCCATGCGCGCCACCACCATGTGGAAGCTGTTCGAGCCCATGTCCACGGCAGCGATCAGTTCGCCATCGCGGATCGGTGTCTGTTCGGCTGGACTCAAGTCCACGCTCCCGCATCGACGAAGTGCGGATTCTCGCATGCGCGCGTGAGGCTGAGGCGAAGCCGGTTCATTGGCAGAACCTGTCGAGCATGCCTTGCTGCGCGTTGTAGGGCGGGTTCTCGCCCGGCTCGGCGTGCACGTAGCGGCCGTCGCTGCCGAGCAGCCACGCCTGGGTGTTGTCGGCCAGCCCGTTGGCCAGGGTTTCCTCGAATACCCGCGCGGCCAGCTCGGGATCGAGGATCGGGAAGGCCACCTCGATCCGCCGCATCAGGTTGCGCTCCATCCAGTCGGCGCTGGCGCAATACAGCTCGGCATTACCGTCGTTGGCGAACCAGTACACCCGGCTGTGCTCGAGAAAGCGCCCCACGATCGAGCGTACGCGAATGCGCTCGGAGATACCGGGCAAGCCGGGGCGCAGAGTGCAGGCGCCGCGCACGATCAGGTCGATCTCCACCCCCGCCTGCGAGGCGCGGTACAGCGCCTCGATCACGTGGGCTTCGTTCAATGCGTTGAGCTTGGCCACGATGCGTGCGGGCTTGCCAGCCTGGGCATGCGCGGTCTCGCGCTCGATTTTGGCAAGCACGCTCGGGTACAGCGTGAACGGCGAATGCAGCAGTCGCTTCAACTCGATCATCGGCCCCAGCCCGGACAATTGCTGGAATACCTTGTGCAAGTCCTCGCCGATTTCGGGATTCGCCGTCATCAGGCCGATGTCGGTATACATTCGACTGTTGGCCTGATGGTAGTTGCCGGTGGACAGATGCACGTAGCGGCGCAGTGTCTCGCCTTCACGCCGCACGATCAGCATCATCTTGGCGTGGGTCTTGTAGCCGACCACGCCATAAACCACCTGTACGCCGGCCTCCTGCAGCCGGGTGGCGAGGCGGATATTGGCCTCCTCGTCGAAACGCGCACGCAGCTCGATCACCACGGTGACGTCCTTGCCGTTGC
>DASZCB010000079.1:0-7464 GCA_035943575.1 Rhodanobacter sp.
CCTTCCACGATCTGCGCCGGAAGGCCGGCAGTGACGCGGATGACACGGACCACGCCCAGGCGCTGCTTGGACACTCCGACAGCAAGATCACGCGCAAGCATTACCGCGCAAAACTAGTGGCTGTGCAGCCCATTGAGCCGCAGAGTGTTAGACGTAAGCCAAAAGCGTAGACAATGCACTTACCTAAAACTCCGCTAAGTGCTTGATTATATGGCGCCCGAAGCTGGACTCGAACCAGCGACCCCCTGATTAACAGTCAAGTGCTCTAACCAGCTGAGCTATTCGGGCGTGAGCTGCGTAGTTTGTCGGGGGTGCGGCGAGCTGTCAAGCCATTGCAGGCAGATCTCCGCACATTTTCACGTGGTCAGTACCCGGTAGCACGGCACATACGCCGTACCGCCCGGCAGCTTCATCCGATGTTGCTGGACGAACGCCTGCAGCAACTTGTCCAGCGCGCGCATGATGTCCGCGTCGCCGTCGATATCGAACGGGCCATGCTGCTCGATCGCCTGCACGCCCTCTTCCTTCACGTTGCCGGCGACAATGCCGGAGAACGCACGGCGCAGATCCGCCGCCAGCTCATGCCGTGGACGGTCGCGATGGATCTGCAAAGCACGCATGGCCTCGTGGGTGGGACGGAACGGCAACTGGAACTCCAGCGGAATCTGCAGCGCCCAGTTGAAGAAGAATGCGTCCTTGGTGTCAAGCCGGTAGCGGCGCACCTTGTCGATGCCCTTGATCATCGCCCGCGCCACAGCCGCCGGATCATCCACGATGATCTGGTAGTGCTGCGCCACTTCGTCACCCAGACTCAGGCGCAGGAAGCGATCGATCTGCTCGAAGTAGGCGGCCGATTCGCGCGGCCCGGTGAAGATCAGCGGGAACGGCGTACCGGCGTTGTCAGGATGCAGCAGGATGCCAAGCAGATAGAGGATTTCCTCGGCCGTACCGACGCCGCCAGGGAACACGATGATGCCGTGACCCATGCGCACGAACGCCTCGAGCCGCTTCTCGATATCCGGCATGATCACCAGATGATTGACGATCGGGTTCGGCGACTCGGCGGCGATGATGCCCGGCTCGGTGATGCCGATGTAGCGGTTGTGCCGACGCCGCTGCTTGGCGTGTGCGATGGTTGCGCCCTTCATCGGCCCCTTCATCGCGCCGGGGCCGCAACCGGTGCAGATGTCCAGTCCACGCAGGCCCAGTTGGTAGCCGACCGACTTGGTGTACTCGTACTCATCCCGCACGATCGAATGACCGCCCCAGCACACCACGAGGCTGGGATCGATGTGCGGCTTCAGGATGCGCGCATTGCGCAGGATCTCGAACACGCCCTGGGTCAGCCCGGCCGAGCCATCCAGATCGACACCGATCTGTTCCAGCTGAGTCGACACATAGACGATGTCGCGCACCACCGCCACCAGCAGCTCGTTGATGCCGCGGATGATCTGGCCGTCCACGAACGCCGGCGCCGGCGCATGACTGAGCTCGATCTTGATGCCGCGATCCTGCTGCAATACCTGAATGTCGAAATCCGGATACTGCTCGAGGATCGCACGCGGATCATCACTAGCATTGCTGCCCGAGGTCAGCACCGCCAGCGCGCAGCGGCGCAGCAATGCATGCAGGCCCGAATCGCTGGCGCCGCGCAGCCGTGCCACCTCGTTGCGGGAAAGAATATCCAGCCCGCCGACCGGCGAAATGCGCGCGCTGACGGTGGCGCTCTTTCTGGCTTCATCGGTGCCGACTGCATCGGTGTGTATGTCATTCATTCGAGTTGTTCTCCTTGCCGCTGGTTCGCGGATCGTGCGCCCGCGTCGAGCGAGACAGACCGCTTAGCTTCCCGCGCCCGTTGCGCATGGTCAAGTCAAGCTGCGCGCACAAAAAAACCGGCGCCCTGACGGGCGCCGGTTGCGTTGCTGACCTGCTGACGAATCAGAAGGTGTATTTCACGGTCAACTGCACGGACCAGCGCTGCGCCAGATCGTCGTTGTTGTTGATGTAGGTCGGAACCGCCAACGGGTTGTAGTTGCCATTCTTGTCGATGTAGTTGGTGCAGGTCGCCGCACCACCGCAAGCGATGTCGTAGATGTACTTGCCGGTCGCCGCATCCACGCCGTAGAAATCGGCCAGCGGACGCCCGCCCGGGAAGCCCACGCGCTTCTCGATGCCCCACTTCTTGTTCAACATGTTCGTGAAGTTGTAGACGTCAAACTTGACGATGCCCTTGTTGCCCTTGAACAGGCCCGGGATTTCCTGGCTGAAGCTGAGATCGAGCTGGTTGATCCAGCCGGCGCGGTCGCCGTTGCGCTGGGCAATCTGGCCCTGGTGGTCCTTCAGGTAATCGTTGTGCTGAATGTAGTTGTAGAACTGCTGCTGCAGCTGTGCATCACGCGCGGTGTTGCCGGTGGTGCGGAACTCTACCTGACCCGGTCCCGGAATGAAGACCAGATCGTTGATGTAGGTGTCGCCGTTGGCATCGTTGCCGAACGACCAGCTGTACGGCGATCCGTTGTGGCCGTCGAAGAACGCGCTGGCGCTGGTGACGTAATCGCCGAAGAAGTGATGCTGCCAGTTGAGGCCGGCGATCACGCGACGCGGGATCGAGTAGTTCGACGGGCTCGCCACGTTCTCGTTCGGGTTGGTGACGAAGTTGTACTTGTAGTTCGAGGTGGCCACGCTGGACGTGCCCGGGTTGACCTCGCTGGCGCGGCTCCAGGTGAAGCCGACCATGCCGGACCAGTCGCTGGAGAACGACTTCTTCAACGAAAGCGCCAGACTGTCCGCGGTGCCACGGCTAGTGTTAGCCAAGTTGATCACATCGGCGAAGGCCGCGTTGGCGCCGGTACGGGTCGCCTGGCCGGTGGCCTTCGGATCCTTGTTCGCCAGCTTGTAGAAAGTCTCGCGACCATCGGGCAGCATGCCGTTGGCCGTACCGGCCACTTTTTGCGGGTTACCCAGGTTCAGGTTCTGATACAGGATCGCATCACGCTGGATGATGTGCTCGTAATCGACCGTGGCAACCAGGCCCCACCATGGCAGTTCCTTGTCGAAGCCCAGGCTCAGCTTCCATGCACTCGGCAGCCTGAAGCCCGGCGACACGGTGTTCACCGTCATCTTGCCCGCACCCAGCGCACCATCGTTCTGATGGTAAGGATCCGCACTGAAAGCCGGCACGTTGGTACCGTTGCATGGCGCGGGACGCGTCGGGCCGCAGTTGTACTGGGTCTGGGTGACACCGGAGTTGGAGAAGATATTGCCGATCCAGACATTCGGCGGGTTGGCGATGAACAGGCCCGCGCCGCCGCGCAACTGGGTCATGTGCTCGGTGTTGAAGTTGTAGTTGAACGACATGCGCGGCTGCACCACGCGGTTGCCGTTGATCGTGGTCTGGTTGCTGCGACCGTAACCACCGGTCGCGTTGCCCTGGGCGTTGACGCCAGGGGCCAGCGCAAACGTGGGGTTGTACAGCGGCTGGTCGTCCATCAGCGGAATGTCGATGCGCACGCCGTACTGCACCGACAGGTTGTTGTTGACCTGCCAGGTGTCCTGCAGGAACACGCCCCATTGCTTGATGCCGTAATTGGCCGCCACCTGGGCCTGATTCAGGCCATTCGCCGGGCGGTTGTAGAAGTACTGGTAGTAATACTTCTTGAGGAAGTTCTGCAGACCGGTCGTCGTCACGTTGCCGACCTTGGAGTCCTCGAACGTGTAGCTGCCAAAAGCATTCTGCAGGAACAGGTTGTAGAACTTGTCCTTCTCGAAGTCGATGCCGCCCTTGATGGTGTGGTCACCCGCGTAATAAGTGCCGGCCCACGCCGCGCTCAGGGTGGACGTTTTCAGCACGTTCGCCTGGCTCGAATACTCGGTGCCGAACTCCACCGACGGACCGCTGAAGGTGCCGGGATACACCGTGATGTCCGGCATCGCCACGCCGTTATACGGGCCGCGCAACTGATCGAAGCTGGCGTACGACACGGTCGTATCGGTCGAGAAGCTGGGCGACCAGTCGTCGTAGAAATGCAGCGCGTAGCTCTTGCTGTCGACGTTGGTGTCGTACCAGCCGCTGGACAGCACCAGCTTGGTGGTGCTGCCGGTGATGATCGGCTTGCTTTCCTTGGTCTGGCTGTAGGTAAAGCTGGCGCGATGATCGTTGTTGATGTTCCAGTCGATCTTGCCGAGATAACGCTTGTCCTGCAGGTTGGAATTGCCGCCGCCAACCGAGCCAAGATCCTGGGTGATGCCCACGATCTTGGCCGCGTCACGCACCTGCTGCACCATGGCCGAAGTCAAGCCGGCAATCGGCGTACCCGCACCCGAATCCACCGGACCAAACGGGCTGCCGGCACCTACCTGAACACTCTTCTCCGCCGAAAGGAAGAAGAACAGCTTGTCCTTGATGATCGGACCGCCGACAGTGGCGCCGCCGGTCCACTGACGATCGAAGCCCTGATATTTCGCATCGTTCTCGTTCTTGCCGATCATGTTCTGGTTCTGGAACACGTAGTACACCGAACCATGAAAATCGTTGGTGCCGCTCTTGGTCACCGCATTGACGGTGGCACCCAGACCGCGGCGGGTCGCTACGTCGTAGTTCGCCGTCGAAATGTTGTATTCCTGGATCGTGTCCTGCGAGATCGGCGTGCCCAGGGTCGGCAGACCATTCGCGTTCAGGCCGAACGGATCGTTCGCACTGACCGAGTCCACGGTGATGTTGTTGTAGCGACTGTTCTGACCGACCGCAGACATTTCGCCGCGGGCGCGATCCGTCACCACGATGCGCGGGTCGAGGCGCACGATGTTCTGGATGGAGCGGCCCGGCGTCGGCGTGGCTTCCAGCTCTCGGCTGGAGATGTTCGTCGAGATGCCCTTGTTGTCAGGCGAGAAGGTCTGCGCCAACGTGTTGGCTGAAACGGTCACGCCCTGCAGATTTTTCGCGCTCTGCTCGTTCGCACCGCCCATGGTGAGATTGATCGCCGACTCCTGCGCCAGCTGCAGATAGACCTTGTCCTGCTCGGCCTGGCTCAGACCGGCCTTGGACGCCGTGACGTCGAACGGGCCGCCGACGCGCAAACCCTGCGCCGAATAACGACCGTCCGCACCTGTGGTGGTGATCTTGGTAGTGCCTGACGGTTCATGCACGATTTGCACGGTGGCGCCGGCGACGGGCTGACCGCTGGCGTCGAGCACACGACCGCTGATCGAGGAGGAGGTGTCTTGCGCAATGGCGGGCAACGCGACTGCCAGCAGCGAGGCAATCGCAAGCGGCAGGAGTTTGGCGCGAATTCGGCTATTCATTCTTGATCAACCCTCAGGCTTGTAACGAAAATTCTTGCGTTTCAGGGTTCAAACGCGACGCTGCCCGGCATACGCCAGGCGCTACCTCGATCCACGTTTGATGCCCCAGTTTTGACATGCCCAAACCCATCAGCACGATGGATCCGGAACACTTCAGCTAGCGAGACCTTCCCGCCTGCCAACTGATTGTTAAACGGATTTTAACGATAGTGTATGACATTTTTGTAACACTGACACGTCACTTGAGAACATCGACTCCACCTAGAAAGCAGCGATCGAACTGTTTGAAATCAGCCACATGGATGTGCGCCTGACACCCCATGGGCCGCCAGCGAACCCATTGCGGGTGACCAGTCGCTACGCTATTTCAGGCTGACTTGCCGAGGTAGCGCGCACGTTTTGCCGGCTTCAGATTCGCGAGATCCAGCATCACCAGACCATCCACGCAACCGGAGAAATCCGGGTCCTCGCCGAAGTCGAGAAACTGCACGCCGGCGGGCTCCACCAAGTCGACATACTGTCGATACAGCACAGGCAAGCTGACGCCCAGTGCGTCCAGATGGTGCTTCAACTTGCCCAGCCCGGCTGACGCATCCAGACCTTCCAGCGCCTCGCGCACGACCTCGACGACCGCAGGCGAGACCACGAATGGCTGTCGCGCCGCGGCCAGGCCCGGCGCACCGAAATAATGCTGGTGCGCCGCAGCGATCCATTCGCGCGCCTCGCGCGGCAGGTTCACCGACATGCTGACCGGGCCGAACACATAACGCAGCTCCGGATGGCGCTGCAGGTACAGGCCAATGCCCTGCCACAACTGATCGAGCGCGCGCGAACGCCAGTAGGCCGGCGCGACGAAACTGCGCCCCAGCTCCATCCCCTGCATCAGTCGTGATTCCAGCGCCGGTGAATAGTTGAACAGGCTGGCGGTATACAGGCCGGTCAAGCCGCGCTCGGCAATCAACCGACCGCCGTGGCCGAAACGGTAGGAGCCGACGATCCGCAGCGCCTGCGGATCCCACAGCACCAGATGTTCGTAATGCGGATCGTAGGCATCCAGATCGCGGCGTGCACCGGTGCCCTCGCCGACCTTGCGGAAAGTCAGCTCGCGCAGCCGGCCGATCTCGCGCATCACCGCGCTGTCGAACGCGCCCTTGAACAGCCACGCCTGCTTGCCGTCGCCGAGGTCGGCCAGTTTTTCGGCGCGGGCCAGCTCCGCCGCCACCTGCTCGGCCGGCTCCGGCAACGCCAGCGGCGCCTGGCCGCCGAAGATCAAGCCACGATGCCGGCCGACCCGGTAGACATGCCGGCGCATCAGTTTGGTGGCCTGTTTCGGTGAGCCGCCGCTGCGCCGTTCGAGCTCTTCGGCGCCGACCAGCGCTCCGATGCTGAAACCGATCCGACGCTTGCCCGGTGCCACCGCCTCGCGCGGCAGCATCGCCGTGCTCAGCGGCTTGGCCAGCATCGACACGCCGTAGAACATCGCCGAATTGCGCGCGGCGACATGTATCGGCAGCACAGGCGCCTTGCTGCGCAACGACAGCCGCGCAAAGCCGTCCGACCATTGCCCATCGCGCACGCCGCCCGCACGCACACGCGAAACTTCACCGGCGGGAAACACGATCAGCGCTTCGCCGTTGTCCAGCGCGCGGTAGATGCCGCGCAGGCGCGACGCCGCGCCCTTGCCGAACACATCCACCGGCATCATCAACTTGCCCAGCTGTGGAATCACTGCCAGCCAGTCGTTGCCAAGAAAGCGTACGTCGCGGCGCACCGTACCGATCAGCTGCAGCAGCGCCAATGCGTCCTGCATGCCGAGCGGATGATTGGCCACCACCAGCAACGGACCGTCGACCGGAATATGTTCGCGCTCGCTCGGATTGACGTGATAGCTGGTGCCGAGCACGTCCAGCACGCGCTCGACAAAGTCAAAACCTTCGGCGGCGCCGACGCGTTCCAGCACGCGGTTGAAACCATCTTCGTCGGCAAGCCGTCCTAGCACGCCAGCCATCGGGCGGCGGATGCGCGGATATTGCGCAAGCCATGGCAGGCGTTCGACAAGGGACTGTTCGATACTCAGCATGTCTGCGTCCTCGGATTTGCCTCATCCTGCCGGTCAATTATGACAGCTGAGCAGTCGCCCCACGCCGAGACGGTCATACATCC
>DASZCB010000080.1:0-2738 GCA_035943575.1 Rhodanobacter sp.
CTCCGACTCCAGCCGCAAGACCTATCAGCAGCATCTCGCCAGCTACCGCCACGAAGACAGCGTGCTCACCGTTGCACCGTATGACGTGGCGCAACTGGAAGCGGCGTTCGCCGACGCCGACAAGCACGGCTGGTTCATCGAGGCGATGTTCCTGGAGCCGGTGATGGGCGAAGGCGATCCGGGCCGTGCCGTCACGCCGGAGTTCTACAAGGCCGCGCGCGCGCTCACCGAAGCGCACGGCACCCTACTGCTGATCGACTCGATCCAGGCCGGTCTGCGCGCGCACGGCGTGCTGTCGATCACCGACTATCCGGGCTTCGAGAAGCTGCCGGCGCCGGACATGGAAGCCTTCTCCAAAGCACTCAACGCCGGCCAGTACCCGCTATCGGTGCTGGCGGTCAGCGCACGCACCGCGGGCCTGTATCGCAAGGGCATCTACGGCAACACCATGACCGCGAACCCGCGCGCTCTGGACGTAGCACTGGCCACGCTCGACCAGCTCAGCGATGAGGTGCGCAACAACATCCGCGAGCGCGGCAAGGAATTCGTCGACAAGCTCAACGCGCTGAAGAACGAGCTGGGCGGCCTGATCACGAAGGTGCAGGGCACCGGCCTGCTGTTCTCCTGCGAGCTGGCTCCGGAGTACAAGTGCTACGGCGCCGACTCGACCGAGGAATACATGCGCGAGCACGGCGTCGGCGTGATCCATGGCGGCACCAATTCGCTGCGTTTCACCCCGCACTTCAACGTCACCAGCGCCGAAATCGACCTGGTGGTGGCGCATGTGCGCAAGGCACTGCTGGAAGGTCCGCGCAAGGCCAGCGCCGAAGCAGCCTGAACCTCCCTGTCGTCAGCTTGGGAAACCTGAGCTGACGCTTTGTGCCAGCGTCATCTACGGCAACGCAGTCAGACGGCGTTGCCGTAGATGAATGCTCCTTGCACTAAAATTTTCGTTAGCTCGCACGACACTCCCCGACCGGCTATAGACTGGCACCGCCGGCAACTGCCGGTCACCTTAGGGAGGGTCCACTGCATGTCCATCAATCTTCGTATCGTTCTTGCTGCCGCCTTGGCGTTGTCCGGCGCTACCGCCTTCGCTGCCACCCCGGCGGCCAGCAAGACGGCCGACGCCACCACCACGGCTCCGGTCGCCAAGAAGGCACTCACCCCGCAGCAGCAGCGCATGTCCGATTGCAGCAAGCAGTCCGCCGGCAAGAAGGGCGACGAGCGCAAGATGGCCATGAGCAGTTGCCTGAAGGGCGAAAGTGCAGCGGCAGCGCCCGCGCCAACAGCCAAACAGACGCAGCAGGAAAAGATGAAAGCCTGCAACGCCGACGCCAAGGTCAAAGCACCTAAGGGCGACGCGCACAAGGCCTTCATGAGCAGCTGTCTGAAGGGTGACGCCGCGGCTCCCGCCCCGGCCGCGCATTAAGTAAGTCTGCACCTCTTGAAGGGCGCTGCCACATTGGCGGCGCCCTTTTCTTTTGCGGCTATGCTTGCCACATGCCCGTCCATCGCGTGCTCGCATACAGGCCGCCCATGAAGATCATCGAAGTCCGCCATCCGCTGATCCAGCACAAGCTGGGCTTGATGCGTCACGCCGGCATCAGCACCAAGGAATTCCGCGAGCTGGCCTCCGAGGTCGCCGCATTGCTCACCTACGAAGCCACCAAGGATCTGGAAACCGTCGAGGAACAGATCCACGGCTGGGCCGGCCCGCTGCACGTGCACCGGATCAAGGGCAAGAAGATCACCATCGTGCCGATCCTGCGCGCGGGTCTGGGCATGCTGCCCGGCGTGCTCGACATGATTCCGTCGGCCAAGGTCAGCGTGGTCGGTGTGCAGCGCGACGAACACACCCTGCAACCGGTCGCCTACTACGAAAAACTCAGCGGCCGCATGGACGAACGCATCGCACTCATCGTCGACCCGATGCTGGCCACCGCCGGCACCCTGATCGCCGCCGTCGACATGCTGAAAGCCGCCGGCTGCAAACGCATCAAGGGACTGTTCCTGGTCGCCGCGCCGGAAGGCCTCAAGCGGATCGAGGCTGCCCATCCCGACATCGAGATCTACACCGCTTCTATCGACGAACGCCTCAACGAACACGGCTACATCCTGCCCGGCCTCGGCGACGCCGGCGACAAGATCTTCGGTACCAAGCAGTTGCCGGCCACCCACTGAAGCCGCTCCCACAAAAACCGAAAGAATCTCAACGACCGAAGCGGTCGGTCGCCTCCAGCAGCTCATGCATGATGCCCGGCTCGAACGCCGAATGCCCCGCATCCTGCACGATGTGCAGATCAGCCTCGGGCCACGCGCGATGCAGATCCCACGCACTGCGCAGCGGACAGACCACGTCGTAGCGGCCCTGCACGATCACCGTGGGAATGTTGCGGATGCGATCGACGTTGCGCAGCAGCTGGTCGTCGTGTTCGAAAAAGCCACCGTTGACGAAGTAGTGGCATTCGATGCGCGCGAATGCCAGCGCGAACTCGTCCTCGGCGCTGGATTCGATGTGCGACGGATCCTGCCACAGGAAGCTGGTAGCGCCTTCCCATACCGACCAGGCGCGCGCGGCGTCGGTGCGTATCTTTGCATCGGTGCTGGTCAGACGGCGGTGGTAGGCGCTCATCAGGTCGCCACGCTCGACCTCGGGAATCGCGTTGAGATAGGTTTCCCACGCGTCCGGATATAGCGCATCGCAGCCCTTCTGATAGAACCACTCCAGCTCCCAG
>DASZCB010000081.1:0-3135 GCA_035943575.1 Rhodanobacter sp.
CGCAGCGCTCCTACTGCTCGTCGTCCGACAGTTCCAGCGACGGCGCGGGCGTGACCAGCAGCTTGTCGATGCGCGCGCCGTCGAGGTCGACCACCTCGAAGCGGATACCGTGCCAGGCGAACACTTCGCCGGTCTGCGGCACATGGCCGAGTGCCGTCATCACCATGCCGGCGGCGGTGCGGTATTCGTGTTCGTCCTCGCCGGGCAATTCGCCGACCTGCAGCAGTTCGCGCAAGTCGTCGGCAGACAGGCTGCCGTCGATCAGCCAGCTGCCATCCGCGCGCTGCACGATCGGTGCGTTGTCGTCGCCGCCGTTGTGGCCGATCTGACTGACGCCGACTACCGCCGCCAGCAGGTCGTTGACGGTGACCACACCCTCGATGTCGCCGTACTCGTCGACCACCAGCGCCAGCGGTGTTTCGGCATCGCGGAATTCTTCCAGCAGATCCAGTGCACGTGCGGTGGCCGGCACGAACAGCGGCTTGGACAGGTGCTCGAACAATTCCAGGTTGCCGTCGGCAAAGCCGTGCAGCAGGCGTTTGACCTCGACCACGCCGACCACATCGCTCTCATCACTGCGATAGACCGGATAGCGCGAATACGGAGTCTGCCGCAGTACCTCGATGTTCTCCTCGCGCGTGGCCGCGATATCCAGCCAGGCGATGCGCATGCGCGGGGTCATCACGCTGTCAACCGTGCGGTCGCCCAGGCGCAGCACACGGTTGACCATGTTGTGCTCGTCCGGGTCGAGCACGCCCTGTTCGGCACTTTCAGCCACCAGCAGGCGAATCTCTTCCTCGGTGACTACGCCCTGACCGTGCTGCTTGACCCGCAGCAGGCGCAGCAGCAGGTTGCTCGACACGTTCAGCAGCCACACGAATGGCAAGGTCAGCCACGACAACAGCAGCATCGGGAGCGCCGCGTACGACGAGAACCGTTCCGGTGCCGACAGGGCCAGCCGCTTCGGCACCAGTTCGCCGAACACGATCTGGATGTACGAAATCAGCACGAAGCCGGACACGATGCCGAGGATCCGGGTGTACGGCACCAGCCAGGCCAACTTTTCGCCTTGCAGCGCATCGGCGATATGGCCGCCGAGTGCATCGCCGGCGATCGCGCCAGTGAACAGCATCAACAGAGTGATGCCGACCTGAATGGTGGACAGGAAGTGTTCCGGGGCCTCGGCGTGGCGCAGGGCCAGCGCGGCACCGCGGCTGGTTTTGGCCATTTGTCTGAGGCGGCTCTTGCGCGAGGCGACGAGTGCCATCTCCGATAGCGCGAAGAAGGCATTGCACAGAGCCAGCACGAGGACGAGCGCAATTTCGGTCAGCATCGTGGGCTAGATGGGGGAGGACGCATGGGTACAGTGTAAGGGCTGCGGGGCCAACACTTCACGCCGGGAGTTTCGAGTGGTTGATGCAGGGCAGCATGGCAGTCCTGTAACATTCCCGTCACTTGGTTTCCCCTCAGGCATGGCCCGCATGTTTTCACTGCAGACGATTTTCGGCAAAGGCGACAAGTTCTACGGGCTGCTTGAACAGAGCGCCGCCACCGCCCACGAAAGCGCCAAGGCCCTGCACGAACTGCTGACCAAGCCCGGCAATGGCTCGATGATGGCGGCGTTCACCGCCACCCGTACACGCGAAAAGGAACTGGCCGCGCAGATCAGCGAGGGGCTGGTGAACACGTTTGTTACCGCGCTCGACCGTGAGGACATCGAGGCGCTGAATTCGGCGCTGTACAAGATTCCCAAGACCATCGAGAAGTTCGCCGAGCGCTACGAGATCGTGGCCACGCGTCTGGTCGGGGTGGATTTCGCGCAGCGCGCGCAGGTGCTGGAGCGCTCCAGCGAAGTTGTCGCCGAAATGATCGGCGAGCTGCGTCGCGGCCTGCGCATCGACCCGGTGAAGAAGCTTCAGGACCGCCTGCAGGCGCTGGAATCGGAGGGCGACCGCATGCTGCTGGCACCGTATCGCACGTTGTACATCGAGGGCAGTGATGCGATGCGGGCGATGCTGGCGAAGGACCTGTTCGAGCTGATCGAGAAGGCGATCGACAAGTGCCGCGACGTCGGCAATATCGTCTATTCGATCGTGCTGAAGAACTCCTGAGGGTTCCGCCGTGATCCCTTGTCTTGCGTGTTGTCCGGTCATGACCGAGATGCCCCATCGGGCTGAGCTGATCGCTGTCGGAGACCGCGCATGAGCCTCAGTCTGGTCGTGGCGGAAGTGCTGATCGCACTCGCCTTCACCTACATCAACGGCTTTCACGACACGGCCAATTCGATTGCCACGGTAGTGGCGACCAAGGTGCTCACACCCGGTCAGGCGGTATTGCTGGCAGCCGTGACCAACCTGTTTGGCGCATTGCTGGGTACCGCCGTGGCGGCCACGATTGCCTCGGGACTGATCAACACCGGGGTGATCGCCGTGGGTCCGCAACTGGTGATCTGCGCGTTGCTGGCGGCGATCATGTGGAACCTGATTACCTGGTGGCTGGGCCTGCCGTCCAGTTCCAGTCACGCGCTGGTCGGCTCGCTGGTCGGCGCCGCACTGGCCGCGTCCAGCAACAATTTTGCGTCAGTGATCTGGGTGCAAGGCGACTGGATCACCGGGCATGGTGTGATTCCCAAGGTGATCATCCCGATGGTGCTATCGCCGCTGGGCGGTTTCATCATCAGCTTTGCCTTAATGGGTTCGCTGTACGCGCTGCTGGCCTGGTTCGCCAACCGGCACGGCTGGTCGCGCCGGTTCGGGCGCACTCCGTTCGTCAACAGCTTTTTCGGCAAGGCGCAGATTGTCTCGGCCACCGCGATGGGCGTGGCGCACGGCATGAACGATGCTCAGAAGAGCATGGGCATCATCGCGCTGGCGCTGGCCGGCGGCACCGCTGCGCATCAGTTCGACCAGTTGCCGCAATGGCTGGGTTTCCTGAAGATCGCCGAAAACACCGCCGGCGGCTTCGTCATCCCGGTCTGGGTGAAAGTGGTGTGTGCGCTGACCATGGCTGGCGGCACCGCTGGCGGTGGCTGGCGCATCATCAAGACGCTGGGCCACAAGATGGTCAAACTGCATCCGATCAACGGCTTCGCTGCCGAAACCAGTTCCGCCATCGTCATCCTCACCGCGTCGGCGT
>DASZCB010000082.1:0-2804 GCA_035943575.1 Rhodanobacter sp.
CGAAGTGGCGCATATGCGACTACCGCTGGCGAAGGGCGCTGCTACTCTGCCACGTCTGCCTGCCCGCGTCGCGTCCAATGATTGAATCAGTTCGATTGAGTCAGTCCGGAATGAATCCGCATGAATGATGATGTCGCCACCCGCATCTACGCCGCCATTGCCGCGATTCCGCCCGGCCGCGTAGCCAGCTATGGCGCCATCGCCGCCCGTGCGGGGCTGCCGGCGCGCGCGCGCCTGGTCGGCCGGCTGCTAGGCGAAGTTCCGGACGGCCTTGTGTTGCCGTGGTATCGCGTGCTGCGCTCCAGCGGTCACATTGCGATGCCGCCGGGCAGCCGCGGATTTCGCGAGCAGTCCCGGCTGCTGCGTGCTGAAGGCGTCGAGGTGAAGAAGGGTCGCGTGCCGCTGTCGCGGTTCGGCCTCGACGGCGATCTCGACCACGCACTGTGGGGCATGCCGAGTGGGTGAGCGTATGCCAGTCATTACCTGCGCGTGTTGACAAAGCGATGAATGGTGGCGCACAGTTTTTTCGGTATACGGCAATGATGGATCCGGCTGGGGGGCTGGATCTGTTGATATGAAAAAGACGTCCAGACGTCCAATCGAATACGTTAGCGTGCTCGTGTTTGCGATGACGCCTGTGACACGGGAATGGGGAGGTCCTGGGGTGCCGGTTGCGGCCGTCGCGTGACGGCTACACCAACCTGTGTTGGGGAGAAAATTCATGTCACAGCGTCAACGCAAGCGTCCGGGCGGTCGTGCCGGATTCGCTATGGTCAATGTGTGTGCTGCATCGGTGGCATTTGCCCTGAGCTTGCCAGTCAGGGCGCAAGACGCGACGCCAGCGAAAGAGAAGGTCACATCGCTGGAGAGTGTTCAGGTGATCGGCTCCCGCGCGAAAGATCGGACTGCCGCGGAGACTCCCGCGCCGGTTGACGTGATCAGTCGCGAACAGCTGGAGAATGCAGGTGTGATGGAAGTTGGGCAGGCGCTGCAGATGTTGGAGCCCAGCTTCAATTTTTCGCGCACCTTTGTCAGCGATGGCACGGACATCATTCGTCCGGCAACGTTACGCGGGCTTGGACCGGATCAGGTGTTGGTACTGGTCAATGGCAAGCGTCGACATCAGCAGGCATTGGTGAATGTGCAGCAAACCATTGGCCGCGGCTCCGCCGGTACCGACATCAATGCGATCCCGATCTCGGCAATCGAGCGTATCGAGGTACTGCGTGATGGTGCAGCTGCCCAGTACGGTTCTGATGCAATTTCAGGCGTGATCAATATCGTGCTGAAGAAGCAAGTGGGCGAAACCAGCGTGTCGCTGGAAAGTGGGCAGACCTACGAAGGCGATGGTCTGGTGCGTCACGGCAGCGTCAACACGGGTCTGCGATTGGGCACGGATGGCTACCTTGATCTCAGCCTGGAGTACCGCAAGCGTGGTGAAACCAACCGTGCGGGTGTTGATTCGCTTCGAGTGAATCCACCGCGCGTCACCCAGCGATTGGGCGACGCGGATGCCACCGACGCCTACTTCTGGCTCAACGGTGGTCTGCCGATGGGCAAGGGCGAGTTGTACTGGTTTGGTGGCGTGTCCAAGCGTGATGGCAGTTCATACGGCTTTTTCCGCTCGGCTGGGGACAATCGCACGGTGCCAGCCCTCTATCCGAATGGGTTTCTTCCGAACATCGTGACCACGGTGAAGGACGCCTCGTTGGCGGTGGGTTATCGCATGCCGCTTGCGGCGGAGTGGGACATGGACGTGTCGCTTAACCGAGGCCGCAGTCACTTCGGTTTCGATGAAGCCAATTCGGTCAACGTCAGCTGGTGGTATGAGCCGCTGAATCCGGCCAATCCTGCTGCCGGTATCTATGCCAGTTCACCGACCACCGCCAACACCGGCACGCTGCAGCTCACCGAAACCACGTTCAACCTCGACCTTCGCGGCCCGATCGACTGGGGCATCGGCAACGACAAGTTGAGTCTGGCAAGCGGCCTGGAATGGCGCAAAGACGATTACGCGATTACCCCGGGTGATCCGGTGTCCTACACCTACGGTCGCACCAACAATCGCGCCATTCCGATCTATGGCCAGGCCGGAGCGATTGCGCAGCCTGGCATGCAGGGCTTTCCAGGGTTCTCGCCGACCGAAGCGGTAAACGACGGTCGACATAGCTGGGCGTTCTACCTCGATGCCGAATCGCAGGTTACCAAACGCCTGTTGCTCGGCGCGGCGGCGCGTTTCGAGAAATATTCGGATTTCGGGGCCACCACCACCGGCAAGTTCTCCGCACGTTTCGATGCTACGGACAGCTTTGCGGTGCGCGGCACACTCGCCACCGGCTTTCGGGCCCCTGGTGTGCAGCAGATGTTTTACAGCCAGCGTTCGACCAATCTCAACCCGCAAGGCGTGTTGGTTGACACGTTGACCGCCCGTCAGGACAGCCCTGTCACACGAGCTTTCGGCATCCAGCCATTGAAGCAGGAGACATCCCGCAGCGGCACGTTGGGCCTGGTTTACAAGCCGGGCAATGACTTCACCGCGACCCTCGACGTGTTCAAGATCGACATCAAGAACCGTATCGTTTTCTCCAGCAATATCGTGCCCGAGAGCACCGGAACGGACGGCCAGCCATGCGCAAGCGGCAATGGCAACTGCCCGATTCGCGCGATCCTGGATCCGATCGGCGTAGGTCAGGTGCTGTTCTTCACCAATGCGATCGATACCAGCACCAAGGGTGCCAGCGTGGTGCTGGAAAAGAGGTACGCGTTTGACGGTAGCGACAACCTCGACCTCACTGCCTTGCTCA
>DASZCB010000083.1:0-2343 GCA_035943575.1 Rhodanobacter sp.
ATTGGTGAACTTGCGCTTGCTGAACGTGGAGTAGTACATGTCCAGCTTCGAGTAGTAGGTGTCGTTCGGTGCCCACTCGAGCACGGCCATCAGGCCATTGCGCTTCTGGCTCTGCGACTGCGCACGCAACTGCATGCCTTCCTGCGAGATCACGTTGTCCGGCATGCCCGGTGTGTGCGGTCCACCCCAGTTCTGATCGATGCCGGCGGTGCCGTTGTCGGCACTCCACCACCATGCCTGGTACTGCTTCTCCTGGATGGGCTCGTCGGCGATGGCAAGACCCACCGCAACGCCCAGCGTGTGATTGAGGAACTGGTCGACATACGAAAAACTGGCGCGATGGCCGCTGGTGCCCGTGCCGGTGCCCGGGTTCAGCGAACCGTTGCTGTTGTATTCGCCGCGCAGGTTGAACACCAGGGTTCGCTTGGACAGATCCAGCGGATTGATCGTGTGCAGATCCACCGTGCCAGACAAACCCTGCCCGATCAGACTGGCATCAGGGGTTTTGTAGATGGTCACTCCGTTGACCAGCTCGGCCGGGTACTGGTCGTACTCCACACCGCGGTTCTCGCCAATCGTCGCCTGCTCTCGCCCATCGAGCGTGGTGCCGGCAAAATCCGGCGACAGGCCGCGGATGGCGATGGCGTTGGCATGGCCATCCGCGCGCTGCGTTGCCAGGCCGGACACACGCGAAAGGCTGTCGGCAATGCTGACATCCGGCAGCTTGCCGATGTCCTCTGCGGAGATCGCCTCGACAATGTTGTTGGCATCCTCCTTGGTCTTCATCGAGCTCGCGATGCTGCTGCTGATCCCGGTCACGATCACGCCGCTCAAATCCGTCACGGATTCCGCGGACTTCTTCTTGCCGTTTTTACCCTTTGGGTCGACTTTCGCGTGGCTGGGATCTGGCGGTGTCGGTGACATGGCAGCGGGCATCGTCTGCTGCTGACTTGCCGCTTCCTGCGCCGAGGCAGGTCCGACAACCGCGATGGCGATCAACGCCGCCGCACATGCGGCGGCCAACGGACGGAGATGAAAATGG
This sequence comes from Rhodanobacter sp., assembly GCA_035943575.1. GTDB lineage: Bacteria > Pseudomonadota > Gammaproteobacteria > Xanthomonadales > Rhodanobacteraceae > Rhodanobacter. The sequence continues at coordinate 1,043 of DASZCB010000083.1, forward strand.
AAATGGACTGGCGCGACAGCTCGATGCGATACACAACGATGGTTCATGCAGGCTCCCTTTTGCCCCGATTCGAAGTTTTGTCTTGCCGCGTAAAAACGATCTTGCGCCCAGCCCCCGCCGAAGAATGGAGAGGGTTTCACTTTCCAACCCACCCGCGCTGTCGTTTGGCGCCGATGTCATCACTTCACCCGAGCCGCCCACGCTCGACCAGAAAACAAGTGCGACAACACAGCACGAGTTGTATGGAGAACGTGAAAGGCCGTCGCAGATTCTACTGGCCGAGCTCGGCCACGACCGGGAAATGGTCGGACGGATAGCGCGCGCCTTCGTGCGAGTCGATCGTGTGTATGGCGATGGCCTTGAAGCCGCGACTCAGTATCCAGTCGATGCGCTGGTCAGGGTTGCCGGTGAAGTCGTGGAACGTCTTTTCCGGGCCGAAGCGCGAAGCCGCCGTCATCCAGGCGTCGTGCAGGCCCTGAGTCAGCCTGGCGTGCACCGGCGTATCGGGCGCGCAATTGAAATCCCCGGCCAAAATCACCCGCCCCTCGGGCGGAAGCTTGCCGATCCATTGCAGGATCTCGTCCGCGCTGAGCATGCGCACGCGGTCATCCTCAGGACGATGCTGAAAATGCGTATTGAGGTAATCGAACGTGCCGCCGCCATCGCGCAGGCGGAACCGCGCCCAGGTGACCATGCGCGGATACGGTTGCCCCCAGGTATTGCTGCCGGGCACGTCCGGCGTATCGGAAAGCCAGAAATCGCCGGAGCGCAGCACCTTCAGGCGATCCGTGCGATAGAAAACGCCCATGTGCTCCCCCTTCGTACCGCCGTCCCGGCCCTGTCCGAACCAGGCGTAGCCCGGCAGATGCGCGGCAAGGTATTCGCCCTGTTCCTCGGTCAGCTCCTGAGTGCCGAGCAGATCCGGATGCGCCGCCTTGATCACTCCGATCATCAGGTCACGCCGGTTCACCCAGGCATTCATGCCGGTGTCCACCGGCACACGCACATTGAACGTCATGACCCGCAGCGGTGCCTCAGCCGCCACGCTCGGGCCAGCCATGCCAAGCATCAGTACACAGGCAAACAGCGAAGACCAGTGGCGCAGGTTCATCACATACCTCCGGGCAGGAAGCGACGTCAGGAGCCTCAGTCTAGCCTAGCGGGATTGCCACCTGTTTCAGCTCACGCGACAACACCGGCGATCAACTACCTTGAGCAAAACCTGGATCCCGCCGCGCAGGCAAAAACCGGCTGTTGCGCAGCAGTCCCGCCGAGACCAGCGACACCAGCACGCCGACCGG
>DASZCB010000084.1:0-6704 GCA_035943575.1 Rhodanobacter sp.
CTTCTGCCCTTTGCTGTCGTAGGTGGTCAGCATGCTGGCTTGCACACTGGCGCCGATGTCGCTGTCGCTCAGTACCGGACGCAGCATCGCATCGAAGTAGGTGACCCCCACCGCGTTGCCGGTGGTGGTGGTGCGCCGCCAGTGGTTGGCTGGCACGCCACGCTCGTCGCTGGTGACGAAGCTGTAGGCGAAGGTCTTGGGTAGCCATGCCACTTCGTCGCCACCGGGATAGGTGATGCCGGTGATGCGGCCGACGTTGTCGTAGCCGTAGCTGGTGGTGTGTCCCGCCTGATCGGTGATCGTGCTGATCTGGCCGAAGTCATCGACGACCAGGGACTCGCTGGTGCTGTCCGGATAGCCAATCGTTTGTGGGATACCGCGCTTGTAGTTACTCAAGCTGGTGGTATGGCTGTTGCCGTCGGTGAAGCTGGCCAGCTGGCCCGCGCTGTTGAACGTATAGCTCATCAGCGGCTGGCCGAAGCGGGCGCGCGACAGCAACGTGTCGTTGCCGGTGTTGTAGGTGTTGAGGCTCTCGGTCTCGCCGGTGGTGAGGTTGGTCACCTGCTGTGGCAGGCCCAGCACCCACAGGGCAGGGTCGTTGAGATAGGTGGTCGCCTCCTCGATCGGGCTTTGCCCGGCGATCGCGTTGGAGCGCTTGGTCTGGGTTAGTTGGGCGTAGGCATTGAAACCCTCTGCCAGCCACGTGTACGTGTCGCCGTCCTGGGTAATAGTGCGCTGACTCAGCGGCGATAGGGCTTCGCTCTGTGGCCGGTTAACGCGGCTTTGCAGGCCGGAGCCATAGGACCCAGGCCACGGGCCTCCGGTGGGGTTGGCGTAGGTGTTGGTCTCCGAGCGCAGGATCGCAGCGGTGTTACCCGCGGCGTAAAAGTCCGTGCGCAGCACCTCTCCTTCGCTGGCGTCGAAGCGGTTGCTAAAGGTGGTGCGCACATCGCGACCGTCCGGATCGACCACATCGGTATAGACGGTCGAGGGGCAACTGCTATTGCTCGCGCACGCGTCCGAGAGCCAACTCTGGTTGGGTGTGGAGTAGTTGTAAGTCCACGTTTGCGTCGGCAGGGCCGCCCCCGACAGGACCTCGCTGGTGATCGAGTACTGCGAGTAGTACTGCGGATAGTACGAAAAAGGGGGGGAGCCTGTGCCAGTAGGGCCGTAACACTGCTTGGGGACGTAAGAGCGCCCGTGCATCATGGATTGCAGGGTGAAGGTAGCCGTCAGTCCCGACGGATGTGTGATCGTGCCGGTCACGGAGCCGCCGTCAACAGTAGCGAGCTGGTTCGCGCCGCAATCGCCGTACACGAACGTCGGGTCGGGCTCTGCCGTAAGTGCCGCCAGGTTGTAGGACCACGCGCTGCCATCCGGAAGCTGCACGCCGGTCAGCGCGGTCGGGGTGCCATTGGTGAAGCTGTAGCTGTACGTCCAGGTACGCGCCGGTACATCCGTGGAGAGCACCGTCACGGTAGCGACCTGCGACGTGCCTGATACATAGGTAAGCGTCAGGTGTCGCCCATCGCTGGCCGTGATGTCGGTGAGATTGCCGCTGGTGGGATCGTAGGTATAGGTCAGCGTGTTGCCGAAGCGTTCCTGAATTTGCGTCACGTACATCAACGCATCGCGACGACCCAGAAAATTCATGGGCGCCAGCCTGGGGCGAACGCCGGCTAGCGGAGGCGTGCCGATCGGCGACGTGATGGTGTCCATCGGGCGATAGACCAGCTGGGCAAAGGTGTAACGCGTGCCGTCCGGCGCGATCGCCAGAAAACCTTCGCCACCATCGCTGGCCGTCACACCGCACGCGATCATCCAATTCTGTTTGGTGACGATCGGAAAGCTCATACCGCTGATCGTGGGCGACAGCGGATTGGCGGTGCCGCGCTTCAACAGCTCCTGACTGCCCTGACCGGGCACGAGCAAGTGGTAGCCGTACCACCACTCGGCCGGCGTCCACGGATCCCCGCCCTGATAGGGGCCGTACACGGGCGGCGGAGCGAAGCCCGTACAACGAAGTTTCCCGCTGCTCTGTACTAGCCAAGTGGGACTCACCTGCCCCACCGCGCCGGCGGTGGTTTCGATGCGCGGAATGTCCAGCTCCCATTCGCCGAACGGGCGGTTCGTGCCCACCATACTCACGATGGCGGTCTGTAGCGATCGTGACAGTTGCAGCGTGGGTCCGTTGCCCGGCACGCTGACGTCCGTTTGTTCGAACGACAACGTGCCGTCGTAGAGGCTGATGCTCTCACCGAACGGATGCGCACCCAGCGGCTGTATGTCCTGATCGACCTTGACCAGATTCTTGTATTCGTCTTCCGGTGTGACCGATTGTGCGTGGCTCAACGCCCCGAACGAGAACAGCAGCACTGCCGACAGGCAGATCCCTTGCCAAACACGCATCAATAGTTCCCCTTTACCTGGGCGTTGCGCTCAGGCCGTGTGTCGGAGACTAGAAATCAAATTGCCCCGTTGTCAACGCGCAAGATATTGCGGGCTGTCTGGGGCTGGAACTAGAGCGTATACGACATGGCTGATCACGATCGGAACACTGATCGCGGTCGATCGGAACCGATGATCAACTTGACCGGTGTGCGCAGTGAGCAGAATGCATTGCAAAACGGGCGGCGTGCGGTGCTTTGACGCGGCTCACATGGCGAGCCAGGAAATCGTAAGATCTTGCGATCGAGCGATTTCGGGGTGGCGTGCGATGCAGGCCGGGTAATCGGTCTCGATCCACCGAAAGCAGGGCCACACGATGCACGACCGCAACACCGAAGCGATCCGCTTTACCGAACGAATCCGCGGACGCGCCGACGCACTCAGCGGCGCGGCCGCCGGCATCGCCTCTGCGGTGAATGAGCGCACGATCACCGCCGACGAGATCTACCAGCTGCTTGACGTTATTGCAGCCGACCTCAAGCGAACCGCCGACCAGCTACTCGACGAACTAACTCAGACGACCACCAGCGCGGGCTGACCGCTTCGCTGCCGGCATCGGCACTGCAGGCCTGGGCTCGCGCAACCCGTCGAGGTAGTCGGCCCACGCCTGCATCATCTTCTTTCGTTCGGCCAGGTACTGCGCCTGGTTGTAGATCCCGCGGATCGGGTTCGCGTCGACGTGGGCCAGCTGTCGCTCGATCGCATCCTCGCTCCACCCGGCCTCGTTGAGCGCCGTGCTGGCCATGTGGCGGAAGCCGTGCGCCACGATTTCATTCTTGAAGCCCATGGTGTGCAGGGCAGCATTGAGAGTGTTCTCCGACATGGGCCGATCCGCGCTTCGCTCGCCCGGAAACAGGAAGCCGCTGCGGGATCCATCGGTGAGTGGCTTGAGCGCCATAAGTATCTTCACCGCCTGCTGGCTCAGCGGCACGATATGCGGCTCGGCGGTCAGTTTCTGCGCCTTGCGCAGCTTCATCCGCGCCGCCGGTACCGTCCAGATACCTGCGGCCAGGTCGAATTCAGGCCAGCGCGCGAAGCGCAGCTCGCCCGGTCGCGTGAATAGCAGCGGCGCGAGTTTCAGCGCAGCCCGAGTGATGTGGGTACCGCCGTAGCCGTCGATCGCTCGCATTAGTTCGCCGATGCGGGCCGGATCCTTGATGGTCGGAAAGCGGCGGGTGACAAAGCCGGCCAACGCACCCTTCAGGTCGGCTGCCGCGTCGCGCTGTGCAGCGCCCTTGACGATGGCATAGCGGAACACCGGGCTAAGCCAGCGGCGCAGCCTATGCGCGGTTTCGCGGGCGCCACGCGCTTGCACTTCCTGCAGACGCACTAGAAGGTCACGCGGCTCGATGCTGCCGACGTCCCGACTACCAAGCCAGGGAAAAATGTCGCGCTCGAACGCAGTGATGATCCGCTCGGCGTAGCTATCGGCCCATTCATGTTGGTGCACGGCATGCCATTCGCGCGCCATCGCTTCCAGGCTGTGTTCCGCGATCGAGGCGCTGGCCACCTTGGCCACTTTGCGTTGCATGCTGGGATCGACGCCGCTGGCCAGCAGCCGGCGTGCATCGTCGCGGGCTTCGCGCGCCTGGGCCACGCCGACGTCGGGGAAAACGCCGAGACCAAGCATCTTCTGCGCCCCGTCGACGCGGTATTTCAGCCGCCAGTAACGCGCGCCGGTCGGCATCACTTGCAGATATAGACCCTTTCCGGCGGCCAGCCGATATGCTTTTTCCCGCGGTTGCGCGTTGCGCGCGGCCACTGCCGTCAATTCTGCCATCTCTCTCTCCTACTGGTACCGCCCACGCGCCCTGCGCTGGTGGTACATCGCGCTAAAACGCCCCTTCGGCGCTACGCATACCACCAAAAATACCACCAGCTGCCATGCGATGCAGTGATTCCTGCTGATACAACTTGAGATGACGGCGACCCAAAAACTGCACAGCAATGCGCCTCGCGAGTGATCTGCGAGACGATTTGAGAGGGTGTGAGAACAAGACGTGGTGGCTATGGGTGGACTCGAACCACCGACCCCAGCATTATGAGTGCTGTGCTCTAACCAGCTGAGCTACATAGCCTTAAGGAAACCCGCCATGCCGGATCAGAACGATACGGGCGGGGCGCGGCAGTGTAGTCGCGTAGCCCGACCGGTTCAAGTCCGCAGCTTGCTGCTGCTTCACGCGCTGTGGTTGAATCGGCTGCAGGACGGGGTTTGGTCTCGCCGGCGAACCGCGCCGTATGGCTCCAGGAGGCGACATGATTGATGTTGATGGCTATCGTCCGAATGTAGGCATCGTTCTGCTGAATGCAGACGGCCAGCTGTTCTGGGCACGCCGGGTCAATCGTGATGGCTGGCAGTTTCCGCAAGGCGGCATGCGCTCGGACGAAACCCCACTGGAGGCGATGTACCGCGAACTGGAAGAGGAAACCGGGCTGGCCGCGCATCACGTCGAAGTCATCTCGGCCACCCACGGCTGGTTGCGCTACCGCCTGCCCAATCGCTATGTGCGCCATCACCAGCGACCTACCTGCATCGGGCAGAAGCAGGTGTGGTTCCTGCTCAGGCTGGTCGGCGGCGAAAACGACTTGAAGCTGGATGCCTGCGACAAGCCGGAGTTCGATTTGTGGCGCTGGGTCGATTTCTGGTATCCAGCCGCGCATGTAGTCAATTTCAAGCGGCAGGTGTACGAGCGGGCGCTGCGCCACTTCGCACCGCTGGTGGAAGACCTGTTCAACGTCAAGCTCGGCACGTTGCCGCCGCGGGATACCGCCGAAACGCAGCCGACCGGGCCGCGTGATGGTTGCAAGGCTGCCTGAACGGATGTCCACAGCCATTAGTTGTTGATTGTTGACAATCATTCGCATTCGCGTTCTTATACGCGGCATGTACATTTGCCTGTGCAACGCCGTCACCGACCACGACATCCGCCGCGAAGCGGCCGACGGCGTGCGTTCGTTTGCCGAGCTGCAGGCGCGCACCGGCTGTTCCGACTGCTGCGGTTGCTGCGAACAGGAAGCCCGCGCCACGCTCGACAAGGCGGTTTCGCAGGTGATTTGCCAGCTACCGCTCGCAACCGCCTGAACCACCCCACCCATCCCGATCAGCCACGGATTCTTCGTCCGCGCGCACCCGATGCACGGGCAAACCATTGCCATTCGCATTTCGTCCGCGCCAGCGCGGAATTTGTATAGTCAGCGTTGCCCGTCGAGCGGAGAAAAGCCATGAAAGGTGATGCCAAGGTCATCGAGTTCCTCAACAAGGTGCTCTACAACGAACTGACCGCGATCAACCAGTACTTCCTGCATTACCGCATGCTCAAAGACTGGGGTTACGCCGAGCTGGCCGCGCACGAATACAAGGAATCGATCGAGGAGATGAAGCACGCCGATCACCTGATCGAGCGCATCCTGTTCCTCGACGGCCTGCCGAACCTGCAGCATCTGGGCAAGTTGCGCATCGGCGAAAACGTGCTGGAGGCGATGCAGGGCGATCTGGATCTGGAACTGGCTGCGGTGATCGACCTGCGCGCCGCGATCGCGCACAGCGAAGGCATCGCCGACTACATCAGCCGCGACCTGTTCAAGGACATCCTGCACGACGAAGAAGAACACATCGATTGGCTGGAAACCCAGTTCAGCCTGATCAAGGACATCGGCGCGGAGCGCTACCTGCAAAGCAAAATGCAAAGCTGAGCGCCACCGCGCGCGATGTCGCCGGATGACCATTGCGGCGCTGAAGCGTGCGCCGGTTCCTTGACGCTTTCATCGCAGCGGGGCTATACCTTCCGTTTTCCTCGGGATAACCCGCATGGCTTCACGACCACCGCCACGCTTCGTCGTGCGCCGGCATGATGACGCCGGTCATCATCGGCGCTGGTGGTGGCTCGGCCTGGCCTGGCTGGGCAGTCTATTGGTGGTTGGCCTGATCGTTGGCACGCTGACCCGGCATGCCACGCCGGCCGCCGTCGACCTCCGCCAACAGCGTGCCCTGCAAACCCGCATCAACGAACTCGAACAGCAGGTCGCCAATCTGCAGCGTGCCGCTCAGGTCAATGAAGTCGCCACCCGTTCGTTGCGCGGCACCCTGGCCCAGCGCGAGGAGGAACTCAGCGGCCTGCGTGCCGACCTGGGTTTCTATGCACGGCTGGTCGGCGGCGATGCCCAGCGGCAGGGCCTGAAGTTGCAGGAGGTGAAACTGCAACCGATCACCGGTTCACGTGGCTTGAATCTCACCCTCAGCCTGACCCAGAACGCGA
>DASZCB010000085.1:0-3813 GCA_035943575.1 Rhodanobacter sp.
GCCGGTCACGCGCCAGGTCTTGTCGTTCTCCAGATGAAACGACACCAGCTCGCGCACCGGCGCCTTTGCGCTGGCGAACTTGCTGGCGAAGGTCACGTTGGCGTAGATGCCGGCCGGCAGTTTCTTGCCGTCCGACTTCGAGTAACCCACGCCCTGCACGGTGCGCGAGGTGAGCGGGCCGAGGGTCTTGCGGTCGGTGCTGATCAGCTGGATGAACGCATCGCGCGTAGTGGCCTGCTTGGCGATGGCGGATGCGCCGTCCCAGACTTCGCCCATCTTGCCGGCGTCGACCAGCTGTGTGACCTGCACAGCCGCACTGACGATTTTCTGGTTCAGCTGGGCCTGCTGCGCCGCCGTGGGCTTCACCTCTGCACTGGTGGGCGCCGCCGACTGGGCAAAGGTAGTGGAGGTAGCGGCAAGCAGCAGGGCAGACAGGAAGAGTTTTGCACGCATTGGAATTCTCCATGAAAGGCGGGGTCCTCCCGCTGTGCTACTCAAGGTAGCACGCACCCTCGACGCTTGTGGAGGGTGCGGCCGCGCTGTCGCGTGTCGCGGACAGGGCCTGGCGAGCCGTATCCGCGACTGTTTTCACAGATGGATGCCTACCAGATCTTCACGCGATCCTGCGGTGTCAGGTAAAGCTTCTCGCCGGATTTCGGCGAGAACGCGTCATACCAGGCGTCGAGATTGCGCACGGTTTGTGCGCGGAAGCTGCCGGGAGCGTGACCGTCGCCGATCACCTGGGCACGCAGCGCGGCGGGCCGAGTCTTGGTGCGCCACGACTGGGCGAACGCGAGGAAGAAGCGCTGGTCGCCGGAGAGGCCGTCGATCACCGGCGCGGGCTTGCCGTCGAGCGACTTGTGATACGCGATCCAGGCAATGGTAAGGCCGGACACGTCGGCGATGTTTTCGCCCAGCGTCTGCTGGCCGTTGACGTGCAGACCAGGCAGCGGTTCATAAGCGTTGTACTGCTCGACCAGCTTCTGGCCGGCGGCCTTGAAGTGGGCCTGGTCTTCCGGCGTCCACCAGTTGGCCATGCGGCCGTCGGCGTCGAACTCGGCGCCGGTGTTGTCGAAGCTGTGACTGATCTCGTGTCCGATCACCGCGCCGATCGAGCCGTAATTGGATGCGGCATCGGCCTTCGGATCGAAGAACGGCGCCTCGAGGATCGCGGCAGGGAAATTCAGCGCGTTCTGCAGCGGCAGGTTCACTGCGTTGACGGTCTGCGGCGTCATCCACCACTCGCCCTTGTCGACCGGTTGGCCGAGCTTGGCCAGCTGGTGCCGGTACTCGTGCTGCTCGGCGCGCAGGTGGTTGCCGACGGCATCGTCGGGACTGATGGTGAGGTCGGAGTAGTCGCGCCAGGTTTCCGGATAGCCGACGCCGACGCGGACGGTGGCGATCTTGGCCTTGGCCTTCTGCTTAGTGGCCGGCGTCATCCAGTCGAGTTGATCGACACGGTCGTTGAACGCGGCGAGGATGTTGTCGACCATCTGCTTCACCTGCGCCTTGGACGAGGCAGGGAAGTACTTTTTCACGTAGATCTGGCCGACCGCATCGCCGAGATCGTTGTTGACCGCACCGATCGCGCGCTTCCAGCGATCGCGCTGCTTCGGCGTGCCCTGCAGGGCGTTACCGTAGAACGCGAAGCTGGCATCGGCGAAGGTGGCCGGCAGCAGGCCTGCACTGTGGTTGATGGTGTGGAAGATGAGGAAGGCCTTCCAGGTATCCAGCGGCTCGCTGGCGACCAGTGCGGAAATTCCCTTGATCGCACTCGGCTGCCACACGGTGATCTGCTTCTGCGTATCGAGCCCGGCGGCGTGCAGGTACGCGGCCCAGTCCAGGCCCGGCGCCTTGCTGGCGAAGTCCGCCGTGTTCCAGGGGTTGTTGGCCTTGTGCACGTCCTCGCTGTCGACCAGGCTTTCCTGCACCTTGGCGATCTTCATTTCCAGCTCGAACACGGCCTTCGCCTTGGTATCCGCATCGACGATGCCGGCGTTCTTCAACTGGGCAGCAATGTAGGACTGGTATTTGGCACGGATGCCTGCCATGTCCTTGTCGGTGGCAAGGTAGTAGTCGCGGTTCGGCATGCCGAGGCCGCCCTGCAGCAGGTAGGCCACATTGTGCGTGGAATCTTCCAGCCCCTGGGTGACGAACAGGCCGAACAGGTGCTCGGTGCTGAAGTTGGTGGCGTTGACTGGATCGACATCGGCGCGCAGCTGGCTGCCCAGCACGGCGGCGAGTTCGGTTGGCGTCTTGATCGCGTCGATCCTGCTCAGCTCGGGCTTGAGTGGAGTCAGCCCATGCTTGGTGATACCGGCCTGATCCATGAAGGCGGCGTAGTAGTCGGCGATCTGGCGTTCGCTGGAGCCGGCGGGTGCCTTGGCCGCAGCGGCCGCCTTGATCAGTTCGGCGTTGCGCTGCTCGGCCTTGTTGAACACCTGCAGGAAGATGCCGGTGCTGGCGCGGTCGGCCGGGATCACGGCTGTCTTGCGCCAGTTGCCGTTGGCATAGCTGTCGAAGTCGTCGCCAGGTTTCACGCTATGGTCGATGCTGGCCAGATCCACGCCGGTGGGCGTGCCTGAAGCGTGTGCTACCGGGGCAGGCGTGGCCGCCCATGCACTCGATCCGCACAGGACGGCGGCGGTCAGGATCCAACGGATGCGTTGCATGGCTTTATATCCCGGCAGTGTGGAATGCCCACGATAGTGCGCCAGCCCGGGTTTGTGGGCATGACTGATGGGCTAGCGGTCAGGGAGGGCTGCGCGGCCGGCCAAGGGTTCCGTTTCTTGCGGGTACCAGGATCAGCGAACGGTATAGGCGGCAACGCGCCGGATGCAGTCGGTACCAGAGCAGGTAGCAGTCGATGCACACCTCTTCGGCATCGCTGGGCAAATCCCGCATCCGCCACCGCGCGCGCAGTGACCGAACCGGTTCTGCCATGCGGCCTTATTCATAGACTTTCGTCAGCAGTACCGGGTCTGCCGCATCGGGACGAGCCGCCTTCACGTAGGTGACGAAGTATTGCAACACGTGATCAGACACGGCGCTTTTCAGCCGGACAATGCTCAACGTGTACCCTTGAGTAGTCGCGCTGCCTCTGCGGTCGAGGCAGGTCATGCGCCGCGTAGTGAATTCCGTTGCGCTTGCGATCGCGAACAGGCCGGGAGTGGCGCAGGTGGGTTCGACAATCATGCCCGTGAACGATATTCGCCCTTCTTGCGCGCGAACAGCCGGCGGAAGGAAGGCCATGATGCTGAAACATGAAGCAATGAATGAGGGAAGAAAGGCAGTCATCACGAAGTGACCTCGGGTTGAACACCCGCGCGTGCCATTCCGACTTTCCGCGCCCAGACCATGACAACCAACCTGTACGTTCCGTCAGGTATCAAGTGTCGATCGGAGGTTTACGCTGCGGGTTTGACGGATGCCCGTGATTGCTGAGGCATTTTTGTTTCAGGCCGCCCTGGCTGCCGGCTGCGCCATCGATCAAAACCGTTCCTGAAGGAGGCGGGCGTGGTGCAGTTCGCTACTTCTCGTAGCGATAGTTGAAGCTGGCGCGGCTGAAATCGGTGGCCTGCTGGGCCTCGAAGTTCCAGCGCTTGCTGAAGCGGTAGCGCAGGGTAATCACCTCACCCGGCTCGAACAGGCCGACGCCGTAGCTGAGGTAAAGCCGCGTCGACAGGTACTTGCCGACGGTGAACGCGGAGCTGCCGCCGAGTGCTTCGTTGCTGGATACGCCGATGTCGTCCACGCCGAGCTTGGAGCCGATGCGCTTGGCCAGCAGGTCGCCGCCGGCCGAACCGAGTGCCT
>DASZCB010000086.1:0-4789 GCA_035943575.1 Rhodanobacter sp.
GTATCCGACATCATTTCGTGCCACTCGTGACCGAGCGTCATGGTCCAGCCATCCAACGTACCGGCGCTGCCCGAGTTGACGAAGTTCACGCCGCAGCCCTGGCCCGAATCCATGTTGTACGGCTGATTGCTGTACGCGATGTCGCCGTAGGACGAGGTGGTGTAGTCATGCCATGCGCAGTACGAACCCTGATAGCTGTCCGGGTTGGTGCCGTGCGGCGACGCGATGATGTAGTAGGTATAGCGGTTCGAGCCTGCTGCGGTGTTACCGAAGTGAGCCGCGGCGGCAACCGCCTCGGCGGCCAGCTGGGCGGCCGTCGCAGAGGCAGGCGAGGCCTTGGAGTTGTCGTACCACACGCCGGCAAGGGTGCCGCCGCTCTGGTACGGCACGAAGCTGGCGTTCGACGGGCAGCTGACTGCACCGCTCGCAACGTTGGGACCGTCGCACCACTGAGTCAGATCTGCCGACCACAGCTCGCTGCCGGTACCGATACCCTTGAACATCTCCTCAGCTACCGCCGCGCCGCCGTTGGAATCACCGGTGAACACGGAGTCGCCCGCGGCATTGGTGGTGCGCGTGCCCCACTGAGTGCCGTAGTACACGATGTAGACCTTCACCTTGCCGCTCATCACGCCCACGCCATCAAGGGCGCCACCGTAGCTCAGCGTTTCGGTGCCGGTAGCCGCTGTCTGCACGGCCAGCGCGTGCTGGGCTTTCCAGTGATTCATCTTGTTCAGCACGTCGCGGGTCGGCAGCGCACCGTGGCGATACGCGTGGCCGTTGGCCGGCGCATACGGGTTGGTCTCCTGAGCAGCGAACGCCGGTGCGGCGGCAAAGCCAAGCAAGCAGCAGGCGGCAAGAGTATTCAATAAAAACTTGTGATTCATGAATTATTTCCCCGAAATGAGGACGAGCGGGCCGAACACGGCCGCCCAGACCCCGTGGCAATGACATGCCGCGCCCTCGCGCGACTCTCGTACTGCAATCAATTGCCTTGCGGTTCCGCGAACCCGGTGGACCGTCACTCCCCCTGTCTTTCCTGGAGGGCGGTGTCGAGTTATTGCTTGAACGGTACATAGATCCCCCGATCTATGACCCGTTACGGAACCATCCGCCCTATGTCTCCCTGCGACAGATGGGAGGGGAAACTAATGGCCGTAATCAAGGGTGTCAACCCAGAATTAATCCTATGCGATTACGTCACACTTTTAATGATTCCATTATTATTTACGTATTATTTCGCGTATTCGTCTTCTGATTTCCGCCAAAGCAATACGTGCGCCAACATCCGCCTGGCCTCACATGCAAGGCGATTTGTTTTGGTTTGCGTGCTGGCATTGACGATTCGCTTCCAAAATCATCACCGTCGATAAAAGCAGATCCGCACGAAATGGCGTCAAATGATTCAACACCGAGAATCGTAATTTATTACGATATCTGATCGAGCCAGTCCGGCATATTCGGGACGCTGTACGCACTCGCACGCCTTGCGCCTGGTCGAAAAGCCATCGCAGAGTGACTGCGTGCCGAGAGGGTTTCGGGTCGGCGGATTGCCGAGCAGCATGTGTCTTCAGATGGCCGACACCGAAAGGCCCGGCCGTTGCCGGCCGGGCCTCGTGTTTCAACAACTCGCGCCTCAGATGCTGACCGATGCGCGTCCCTGCGCATCGCATGTCATCAGATCATCCAGGCCGTGGTGCGCGATGTCGACGTGGGTCTTCAACACCGCCGACGCATTGCCTCAGTGACGCTTGACCGTCACCGATTCCGTCTTGGCGTTCGACGTGCCGTGGACGCCGTCGGTTACCGTCTCGGTCACGCTGTAGGTACCGGCCGCCGCATAGGTATGGCTCGGGTTGGTCGCGGTGGAGCTGTGGCCGTCACCGAAGTTCCACGAGTGTGCACTGATCGTACCGCCTGTCTCCGTAGAGGTGTCGGTAAACTTCGCGACAAGCCTGCTCTTCGTGAAGGTGAAATTCGCCACCGGGGTGCCGCCACCGCCGCCACCACCACCGACGATCGGGTGCGAGATCGCGCACGAGTTGGTGTCGTTGGACCAGCTGGCCTGCTCGGTATAGGTACCATTGCCCATTGTGATGTTGGCCGCACCACCGGGTGAACCCGCCGCGATCCAGGCGCACTCGTCGGAGTTTTCCTGACCGCTGCTTGCGGTCCAGCCGCCGGCCGGGAACTGATCCGACATGGTCTCGTGCCACTCGTGACCGAGCGTCATGGTGTAGCCATCCAGCAAACCGGCGCTACCCGAGTTGACGAAGTTCACACCGCAACCGGCGCCGGAGTCCGTGTTGTACGGCTGGTTGCTGTACGCCATATCGCCGTAGGACGAGGTGGTGTAGTCATGCCACGCGCAGTACGCACCCTGGTAGCTGTCCGGGTTGGTGCCGTGCGGCGACATGATGACGTAGTAGGTGTCGCGGTTCGACCCGGCGGCCGTGTTGCCGAAATGCGCCGCGGCAGCGACCGCTTCACTGGCAAGCTGAGCAGCCGTGGCGACAGCAGGCGAGGCCTTGGAGTTGTCGTACCACACGCCGGCAAGGGTGCCGCCGGTCTGGTACGGCACGAAGCTGGCGTTCGACGGGCAGCTGGTCGCGCCGGTAGCAACGTTGGGGCCGTCGCACCACTGAGTCAGGTCCGCCGACCACAGCTCGCCGCCGGTACCAATGCCCTTGAACATCATCTGCGTGACCGGCGCCACTCCGCTCGGATCACCGGTGAACGTGGCATTGCCCTTGCTGTCGGTGCCCTGGGTGCCCCACTGGGTGCCGTAGAACACCAGATAGACCTTCACATGGGTGGACATGACGCCCACCCCACTGATGCCGCCGCCGTAGATCAGCGTGTTCGCACCGGTGGCCCTGTTGACTGCGGCAAGCGCGTGCAGGGACTCGTACTGATGCATCTTGTTCAGCACGTCGCGGGTCGGCAGCACACCGTGACGGTACGCATGACCGTTGGCCGGCGAATACGGGTTGGTCTCCGAAGCGAACACCGGCGTGGCGGCGAAGCCAAGCAAGGTGCAGGCAGCAAGAGTGTTCAATAGAAATTTGTGCTTCATGAATTGATTTCCCCGGAATGAGGACGAGCGGGCCGAACACGGCCGCCCAGACCTCGTGGCAATAGACATGCCGCGCCCTCGCGCGACTCTCGTACTGCAATCAATTGCCTAGCGGTTCCGCGGACCCGGTGAGCCGTCGCTCCCCCTGTCTTTCCTGGAGGACGGTGTCGAGTTATTGCTTGAACGGTGCGCGACCTTCCAATTCATGACGCCGTTACGGAACCATCCGCCTGATGTCTCCCCGCGACGGATCGTTTGAAACTAGTCGCGATGATGTGGGAGTGTCAACCCGGAATTAGCCTTATGTGAATACCGTCGTAATTTTAAAGCTTGCATCAATGATTCACGCATTATCTTGCGCGCTGTTTTCGATTTTTCATGTAAGCACGATCTTGCGCTTTTCATATTGCCGAGCGGCATGTGTCTTCAGATGACCGACACGGAAAGGCCCGACCGTTGCCGGCCGGGCCTCGCGCTTCAACTCGTGCTTCAGATAATGACCGATGCGCGTCCCTGCGCACCGCATGCCATCAGTTCGCCACTTAGTGGAGTATCGAGTGCGAGATCGCGCACGAGTTGGTGTCGTTGGACCAGCTGGCCTGCTCGGTGAACTTACCGGTGCCCATCGTGACGTTGGCCGCACCGCCGGGTGAACCCGCCGCGATCCAGGCGCACTCGTCAGAGTTTTCCTGGCCGCTGCTTGCGGTCCAGCCACCGGCCGGATACGCATCCGACATCGTCTCGTGCCACTCGTGGCCGAGCGTCATGGTCCAGCCGTCCAGCGTACCGGCGCTGCCCGAGTTGACGAAGTTCACGCCGCAACCAGCGCCGGAGTCCATGTTGTACGGCTGATTGCTGTACGCGATGTCGCCGTAGCTCGAGGTGGTGTAGTCATGCCATGCGCAGTACGAACCCTGGTACCTGTCCGGGTTGGTGCCGTGCGGCGACGCGATGATGTAGTAGGTGTAGCGGTTCGAGCCTGCCGCGGTGTTGCCAAAGTGCTTTGCGGCAGCGACCGCTTCGGCAGCCAGCTGAGCGGCTGTGGCAGCGCGAGGCGAGGCCTTGGAATTGTCGTACCACACGCCGGCAAGGGTGCCGCCGGTCTGGTACGGCACGAAGCTGGCATTCGACGGGCAGCTGGTCGCGCCGGTAGTTACGTTGGGGCCGGCGCACCACTGGGTCAGATCCGCCGACCACAACTCGCTGCCGGTACCGATACCCTTGAACATTTCCTCAGCCACCGCCGCGGCGCCGCGGGCGTCGCCGGTGAACACGGAGTCGCCCTTGGCATTGGTGGTGCGCGTGCCCCACTGGGTGCCGTAGTACACGATGTAGACCTTCACCTTGCCGCTCATTACGCCCACGCCACTGATGCCGCCGCCGTAGCTCAGCGTATTCGCACCGGTGGCCCTGTTGACTGCGGCAAGTGCATGCTGGGTTTCGTACTGATGCATCTTGTTCGACACATCGCGGGTCGGCAGCACACCGTGACGGTACTCATGGCCGTTGGCCGGCGAATACGGGTTGGTCTCCGAAGCGAATACCGGCGCGGCGGCGAAGCCGAGCAGGGTGCAGGCGGCAAGAGTATTCAACAGAAAATTGGACTTCATGAATTGATTTCCCCGGAATGAGGACGAGCGGGCCGTACACGGCCGCCCAGACCTCGTGGCAATAGACATGCCGCGCCCTCGCGCGACTCTCGTACTGCAATCA
>DASZCB010000087.1:0-2174 GCA_035943575.1 Rhodanobacter sp.
TGCCGGGCCTGCCGTCGAACATGGCGGTGTGGACGGGTGGCGTGATCAGTTTCGGATCGCGTGATCCACGTGCCGGTAGCAGCGGCAACGGTTTCGACTTCAATACGTCGGGACTCAGTGCCGGTACCGACTATCGTGTCAATGACGACTTCGCCTTTGGCGCAGGCATCGGCTATGGCCACGATGACACCGCGATAGGACACCAGGGAAGTCGCAGCACCGGCAACAGCTACAGCGCGGCGCTGTATGCCAGCTATCACCCGAGCGCGATGACCTATCTCGACGGACTTGCCGGCTATCAGACAATGCGGTTCGATTCACGTCGGTTCGTCACCGACGACGGCAGCTACCTCGAAGGGCGTCGCCACGCCGACCAGTTCTTCGCCTCGCTTGCGGCCGGCTACGATTATCGCCATGACCATCTGCACCTATCGCCCTACGGTCGTGTCGATCTCGCATCGGGTACCTTGAACGGCTATACCGAACATGGCGACAGTATCTACGCGCTCAGCTACCGCAAGGAGACGGTGAAGACGACCACGGGCAATCTCGGCCTGCGTGTCGATTACTCATATGCGGTGCCGTCGGGGACGTTCGTGCCGATGCTGCGAGTGGAATATCAGCATGACTTCCAGGGTTCGACCAGCGCCGCGCTCAGCTACGCCGACCTGTTGTCCGGTCCGATCTATCGTGCCAACGTGGTCGGCCTGAGCCAGAACCGGATGCTGATCGGCGTTGGCGCCACGCTGCAGACATGGGAGGGACTGGATCTGCGCTTCGAATATTCGGCCCAGTTCGGTACCAGCAGCGAGAGCGATCAGTCGATCATGTTCAATCTGCAGAAGAAGTTCTGACGGTCACCAGGCCGACGAGCTTCGCGGTAGCGACACAACGCGGAAAAGAAAAAGCGCCCGGATCTCTCCGGGCGCTTTTTTCATGCAGCCAGGCGAATCAGACGATCGCCGGCAGCGTGTCCACACCGGCCTCGATCGCTGCCTGATGGGTCAGGCAGCGCGGCAGGATGCGCGCGAAGTAGAACTTCGCGGTGTCCTGCTTGGCCTGCTTGAACGCGGCAGACTGCGCGCCGGTGGCAGTCGCCGCCACGCTGCGCGCCCACATGTAGGCCAGTGCGACGTAGCCGGAGTAGTACAGATAGTCGACGGCAGCAGCGCCGAGCTCTTCCGGATTCGCCTGCACGCGCGCGGCCAGCTTCAGAGTGAGATCACCCCAGCTCTTGGTGGCGATGGCGAGGGGGGCGATGTATGGGCGCAGTGCTTCGTCGGCGCTGTGCTGCTGGCAGAACGTGCTGATCTCCTGCAGGAAATGCTTGAAGCCCACGCCTTGCAGCTGGAGGATCTTGCGGCCGAGCAGGTCGGCGGCCTGGATGCCGGTGGTGCCTTCGTACAAGGTGATGATGCGTGCGTCGCGCACGAACTGCTCCACGCCGTTCTCGGCGATGTAGCCGTGGCCGCCGTAGATCTGCAGCGCTTCCTTGGTGCACTCCTGGGCGAGTTCGGTGACTACGCCCTTGGCGATCGGAATCAGGAACGCGACCAGTTCGCCGGCGGCCTTGCGTGCGCCCTCGTCACTGGCACGCGCTTCGATGTCGGTCTGCATCGCGGTGTACAGCAGCAGCGCGCGCGAGCCTTCGACGAACGCGCGCTGGGTCAGCAGCATGCGGCGCACGTCCGGCTGCGCCAGCAGGTTGTCGGCCGGCTTGTCGGGAAACACGGGGCCGGACAACGCGCGCGACTGCAATCGTTCGCGCGCGTAGTTGAGGCTGTTCTGCAGCGCGCGCTCGGCCAGCGCCAGGCCTTGCACGCCGACCGACAGGCGTGCCGCATTCATCATGGTGAACATCGCCATCAGGCCCTTGTGCGGCTTACCGATCAGGTAACCCTCGGCGCCGTCCAGGTTGATCACGCAGGTGGAGCAGGCGTGAATGCCCATCTTGTGCTCGATCGCGCCGGCGGCAACCGTGTTGCGTGCGCCGAGCGAGCCGTCCTCGTTCACTTTGAATTTCGGCACGATGAACATCGAGATGCCGCGGCTGCCTTCCGGTGCATCGGGCAGGCGTGCCAGCACCAGATGCACAATGTTCTCGGTGAGGTCGTGCTCGCCGGCGCTGATGAAGATCTTGGTGCCGGTGATCTTGTAGGTGTTGTGATTGCCTG
>DASZCB010000088.1:0-5770 GCA_035943575.1 Rhodanobacter sp.
CTTTGGCGACCTACTCGAACGTCGACGCTGCCAGCGTTTACATCGTGCATACCGCGAACCTTGCCGCGTATATCGGCCAGACGGTGACGATCAAGTTCACCGGTACGGAAGATGCCTCGCTGCAGACCTCGTTCGTGTTGGACGACGTCACGCTGACCGTGCAGTAAGCCACTCCGACGGCAGCCGCCTCGCGCGGCTGCCGTCAACGGTTATCGAGGATGCGCAAGGCCGCATCACAAAGTTTCAAACCATGAAGTCTTCCAGCCCGATCGGCAACGATCGGGCTTTTTTGCGTGCGCACAGCAATGATGACCGCCTCCTAGCTATTTGAGCCATCCAAAATTTGAGAAATTCGCGAAACTCACCTCAAGTCATGAATATGACTTTGATTCCCGCTGACCCACTCCGTCATTCGCGGATACGTCCGTGCGGTGATCCCTCATCCCATCATCTGCTCGCACTGCGACACCGTGTACCGAAATGGTGCGAGTGTGCTGGTCATACTGCGAAGGCAACCTGCCCACGCTGGGGCAGCGTGATACACCGACGTACCCACGATAACAGCGGCTAATCGCCTTGTCCGGACGTCCGCTTCCGGCCAATACCTGACATTGCCAAACTACAAAGCCAACCCCAAATCCGCCGAGAAGAATTGCTCGAAGCCGGCAACTGGGCGGCTGGTGCCTACCGTCGAGCTAGGCACCACACATCACAACCATCCTCATCCATGGACCCTCACGTGTCCGCGGTGGCATGTCCGATTGTTCAAGACACAAAGGACACACGCAACTCTCTCGCGCTCTGATAGCTCCGTGAGCGCTTCGCGGCCCCCTAACCTACCGCCTTCAATGCAGCTCCGAGGAAGCGTCCGACGATCTCCGGCAGCATGGGATCGACGGGGATCGAGTAGTGGGTGGTGTCCGGCACGATGGCGAGCTGGTTTGCGGGCCGCAGGGAGCCATCGATCCCGGCATCGCGCTGGCCGCCTCCCAGCGCCTTCCAGAACTCGACCATGTGTTCGGGCCGGATGGCGTCAGCGTCGGCAAAGACCAGCAGTGTGCGTGTGTGAAGCTTGGCGACCTCGGCGCTCCAGTCGAAGGGGCGTTTGGTCATGTCGCCCACCTTCCTGAAGAGGTTGGTCCAATCGACATCGGGATAGGCCTTCCCTAACGGCGATGCCTTGACACCAGGGCCGAACGTGGCAGCGTTGGCCTCCAACTGTTTGAAGGCCGCCACCCCCTCCGGATAAAAGCCGTCCTGCCGCATCGCTGCGGACACGAGCACGAGCCGGTCGACCACGTCCGGATGGCGGATAGCGGTCTGCAGCGCGACGCTGGAGCCCAGCGAGTAGCCCATGACGTCGGCCTTGCCGAGATTCAGATGGCCGATCAGGGCGGCAACGTCCTCGCCCATCGTTTCACTGCGCAGTGGCCTGTCAGTGTCTGGCGTGCGCCCATGTGCCTGGAGATGGACGGCGATCACCTGCCGGCCCTTGGCCAGTTCGGCCAGATTGCTCCCGAAGCTGTCTGGGTTGATGCCACCGTGGAGAAGGATGAGCGGCTTGCCGGCGCCATGCACGCTGTAAAAGAGATGCTGGCCATTGACGTCGGCAAAATGCTCATTCGACATGGCGAGAGTCTCCTTGGCTTGAACAGGAAGGACCGCAGTCAGCACTGCGGTCGCTATGGCAGTCTTCAGGAAATCGCGTCTGAGCATATCGTCCTCACGTGGCGTCGAACTGGCCATCGCGGCGATGATCGTGTGTATCATCGCCGACCCTTCCATACACCGGTGGCCGCGGGGTGGTCACTATCAGCCTGCGAGCAACTCATCCAGCTGCGCGAACTGTTCGGGCAGGCCTTCTGCCGAACCGGCGAGCGCTTCCTCGAGGGCCGCTGTTGTGGGATAGAGTTCGTGGAAGGTAACCAGCGTCTTGCCGTCATTTTCTTCGAACGTCACTGTGGTCACGGCGCCCTGATCGCTGTCCTCGTTCGTCCATACGAGGCGTTTGTTCGGCGTCACTTCTTTGTACGAGCCGAAGAACGCCATCGGCTGATCGAAGCTCGGATGGCGGAACACGAGGCGATACGTGCCCCCGGTGCGAATATCCATGTCGCACGAGACCAGCGACATGCCCACCGACTTCGGGACCCACCACTGCTTGAACAATTCGGGTTTGCTCCACGCTTCGAAGACGATGTGCGCTGGGGCATTGAACGTTCGCGTCACGACGAGTTCGCGGTCGGACTTGCGTTCCACGGCGGTGCGGTTCATGACGGCGGAACTACCTTCTTTTTCGTTGGGCATCTGCCTTCTCCTTGCGTTTCAAGTGTTCGACAAGCTCGTCCAGCGCGTCGAAGCGTGCGCTCCACAGTTGGCGGTGCTGCTCGATCCAGGCGGCCTCTTCTTCCAGCCGGCGCAGTCCGAGCTTGCAGGTTCGTACGCGCCCGACCTTCTCCGTGGTCACGAGCCCCGCCTGCTCCAAGACGCTGACGTGCTTCTTCATGCCCGTGAGGGACATGTGAAACCTTTGGGCAAGGTCGGTGATTGAGGCGTCTGAACCCCCGAGCTGCTCCAACACGCCGCGTCGGGTGACATCGGAGAGCGCGGCGAACGTTGTGTCGAGGCGGGTTTGATAGTGAACCATATGGTTCACTGTAAGGCGCGCGTGGGTGATTTACAAGCCTATGGCCCAATGGGCGCAAATTGCACGTAGCTCCTCTCCCGCTCCGAACCCAAACTGCGCATGCCAATCGTGGGGAAAGCTCCGACCGGCGGCTTTGTGGCAGCCAGATCAAGACGTCGTAAGACTCCTCCGGGTCGCAAGCAGACGCCCACCCTACCCCCGATATCAGTCCCTAACCAACCCCCACATGCTTGCCGTCGGGGCATGGAGTGCGAGGCTAAGTGTCCTCGCGGGCTGTCCCGTAGCACAAATGCACCACTCGGGCGGCACCCTAAGCGCTCGATAATCAATGCACAATGCAAGTGGTCCGAGCCGACTGTTGACACAAGGCTATGCGCTGCGTGGACGCCAAATGATGACGGGATACAGGTTCGTTTTCTGTGCGGGATTAAGTGAACCCGTTTCCCAAAAAAGAATCGAGGCGACGATCGTCGCCTCGATTCAGTCCAATCAAGAAGCGTCGGTTGGCGGCTCCCCCGGATATAGTCCGGGGCCGCCACCAACTTACGCACAGCTCATCCGAAAATACGCAAATTCGACGAATTGAAACGGCCGAGATTCGGGAAGATGCTGGCAATATCGCTCCCGTTTACACCGAGCCAGCTCGCCAGCGTCGCCCCGTATTGATCAACCGCGGTGGTCGGAATGATCTGACCGTAACCGGTATCATTCGGATTGCCTGCCGCCGTGGTCAGCAGGCTGGGCATCGCGCCGTAAAAACGCTGACCGCGAACCCCGCCGCCGACCACGAAGTGATGGCCGCCCCAGCCATGGTCGGTGCCGCCGCTGTTGACCGAGAGTGAGCGGCCGAAGTCGGAGGCGGTGAAGGCCGTTACTTTCTGATCCAGGCCCAGCGCTACCGTCGCGTTATAGAACGCGGACAGCGCTTGCGAGAGTTGCGTGAGATTAGCCTGCTGCTGCGCTAATTGATCGGTGTGGGTATCGTAGCCACTAGCAGAAACGAAGAATATCTGACGGCTCGCGCCCAGCTTGGCCCGCACTTGCAACAGCTGCGCCACCATTTTGAGTTGATTGCCCAGCTCCGTATCAGGGAATGTCGTGGTAAGTGCCGGCGCCTGACTGAGGGCATCGATAAGCACGGTGTAATAGTCGATGGCGCTGCTGCTTGATGCGGCGAATGCGCGCTCAAGCGCGTTGCTCGGCGTGGGGCCTCGAATCAATGCGTTGTAGGCATTCGTATCGTCCGTCGTGCCGCCGGCCACCCAGGATTCGAGACCATTACCGAGATAGCTCATGGCCTGAACGCCGCCTGGGTCGACGGCGTATTGGTTCACCATCGCTCCTCGCTGAAAGAGATTGGTGCCGGACAAGGTCATGCTCATCGAGAATTGCGGATTGGCATTGCCGGACGACAACACATCCGCTATCCGGCCGCCCCAGCCATTGGCATTGGCGTCGTCCGGGCGCGAGGTCTGCCACTGCGTGGTCTGGTCGTCGTGCGAAAACAACTGCGGTGGTGGCGGCACCTGGCCTTGCTGAAACTGCTGCTGCGTGATCGGGTATAGCAGAGAGCCGACATTGGCGACGACAGCAGCGTGTCCCGCATTGAACAGACCGCGCAATTCCGGCATGGCCGGATGCAGGCCATAGGCGCCGCCATCGCTCGGCGGTCCACCGGGCAAGCCCCCCGCGAACGCGGCGGGAGTCAGGTTATTCGCCTGGACATCGGCTTGCGCCAATGCGAGGCCGGCGCGCGAACCCGCATAGGTGGCATAGGTTGCGCTGTCGTAAGGCACGATGGTGTTGAAACCATCGTTACCGCCATACAGATATACGCATACCAGTGCCTTGTAATCGCTGAAGGCATAATTGCTTTGCAAGGCAGCGGCCTGGAGCAGCCGAAGGTTGCCGAACCCCGAATACAGGCCAACCCCGCCCAGCGTGGCATACATGCTACGGCGCAGAAATTCACGACGGCTTATAGGCATATCCGCATCCTCATTTCTGCACTGAATATTCGGGTGAATTGATGATCAGGTAGAGCGCGTGCTGCACACGCTGGCGACCGAGATCGCCGGCGGAGTTGTCGGTCAGAGCATTGAGCCGCGTTAGCAGGGTGCTATGCATGAAAGATGACATCTGGCCCGACATGAACAGCAAGTTGTAGAGATCGACCAATCCGGCGGGGTTGTTGAGCGCGAGTGCTGCGTCGCGATCCGCATTGATCGACATCGTGTTCGGACCCGACGACGTATAGCAGCGCGTGCTGGTGGTGTAGTCGCAGAAAATGCGATGAAAGATATCGTTGGGTATGGCTACCGCTGTCGTCGCCGTGTGGATCTGGAATTCCGGACCGTACAGCCCGCGCTGGTGCAGCTCGCCCGGTTGCTGGAAATCCGGCTTGAAGAAATTGAAGACGCTGGGCGAGCGCAGCGGCGCCTGACCATAGCTGCTTTCCCATTCTGGATAAGGCGTATCCACGCGGCCGTTTTGCGACCCAGCCGCCATCGCTCTCCATAGATGCGTGAGCTTGAGCAAGGGTTCGCGCAACTTGCCGTAAGCATCCGGATTCGGCACATAAGATGCACCTATCACCGCCTCCGGATCGAGCAGGATCGCCTGCACTACCGCTTGCAGATTGCCGCGCACATGCGCACTGCTCCCGTCGTCGGCGAACACCTGTGCAATGTGGCGGACATAGCCTGGCGTCGGGTTACTCGTCACCAGGCGTTGGATCAGGCGTCGCGCGATGAACGGACCGACATTGGGGTGATTGAAAATATTGTCCAGCGTGGCGGTCATCTCGCTTTGTGCATCACCGCCATGTGCAAGTATCCCGTTGCTCAATGCCACGCCTGGGTAATTGAGCAACTGCTTGTCCGAGGTGCTGTCGTGGAAGTCGGCAACGGGCTTCAGCGGATTCCACCATGCGGGATCGTTTGTGTTGCTCGGGCCGCAATTCGTATATGTGTCCGCAGCGCAACACGTCCATGAGCCTGTGACACAACTTGTGTTGTTCCAGTTCCAGCCCGTGAACACCGCCGCCATGCCGCGCACGACGGTCTGGTCGTAGGTGGGAATCGGTTGGTTACTGGCGTCCAGCTTGGGGGTGCCATCGGGATT
>DASZCB010000089.1:0-6963 GCA_035943575.1 Rhodanobacter sp.
GTCGATGTCCCAGTCGGTGGTACTCGATCGGCCCATACCGGGCACCGAAAAAGCCAGCGCCGGCCCGATGTATTCCAGCGCCAGCGCGGCGATCCACAGCCAGGTGCGCAGCTGGCCGTCCAGCCATCCACCGGTGAGCCACAACACGCCAGAGATCACCAGCCATACCGTGATGCGCTGAAAGTTGCGCGTATTCACCGGCGCGGCATCGCCCAGCGCCCACAGCATGAACAGCGTGCGCCCCACCTGCATGAACACGTAGGCACCGGCAAACAGCAGTCCGCGCGTACCGAATGCCTGCGGCAACGCGATCGACAACAGCATGCCGGCCAGCATCATCGTCAGCAGCGCCAGCCGTACTACCGGACGCTCCGGATCCAGCCAATTGGTGACCCAGCTGGTGAATACCCATACCCACCACACCGCCAGGAACAGCAGCAACACTTGCAACGCACCGACCCAGTTGAGGCCATGCAACAGCGTGTGCGACAGCTGGGTCACCGCATAGACGAACACCAGATCGAAGAACAGTTCGATGTTGGTGACCTTGACATGCTCACCCACCGCGCGGACGCGCAGCAGTCTTTGCCGCGCTGGATAGGCAGCGTCAGCTGACGGGGAAATGCTCACGGACGATCTCCGGCATGTTTGCGCCTTTATCTCATGGCGGCCCGGATGCCGTCACTCAGCTGCCATCATGCAATCAGGTCAGAGCCGGTCGTCCTCGATGTCGCTGACGCGACCGTCGACGATCGTCACCACGGTAACGTGGCCGTCGCGGCGGTAACGCCATTGCTCGCCGGACTGATCATTGGCCAGCACGCGAACGCCGCCGTGCCGGCTGCCGCCACGGCGTGAGCTGTGTGAACTGCGCTTGTGTGATTTTGACGACGGCTTGCCCAGCAGCTCGGTAACACGCTCACGGCTGTCGCCGGCGGTGAGCACCTGATTGCCCACCCGCAAGGTGCTGGACGCTTGCGCCGCGGCGCTGAATACGAACAAGACGACGATGAGACCGATACGCATGACCTGCTCCTTGTCTGATGAATTCCACTATTCGTTTCCGCTACGTCGGTGCCTGCAGTTTCAGAAACCGGTGCCCGGCTGCTCCAGATAAACCATCTCTTCCGGCGTGCTGGCACGACCCCACACGGCATTGCGATGCGGAAAGCGGCCGAAGCGCGCGATTACCTCGCGATGCCGCCGAGCATAGTCCAGAAATTCTTCGCAACGTTCACGCAGTGACGCGGGCGCTTGCGCGCACAACTGCTCGAACAAGACCACCGATTGCTGCTGCAACGCCATGTCCTCGGCATGTTCCAGCGGCAGGTAGGCAAACATACGTTGCAGCGGCGGCAATCGCCGATCATCACCGCGTGCGATGCCCGACAGCGCGACGCGTTGCGCGCTGGCGTCCTGCGCCCATGCGCGCGAATCGCCGCGATGCAGGTTGCGCGGAAACTGGTCGAGCAGGATCAACAACGCCAGCCAACCCGCGGGATCGGCCACCCAGCCGTCAAGTCGTCCCTGTGCCGCCGCTTCCATCGCGCTGCCGAAACGCTCGCGTATCTGTGCGTCGAACGTCGGATCGGCCGCAAACCAGTGCGCGGCGCTCGTTTCGGCGAACCAGAAATCCAGGATGTTTTGCGCGGCAGCCGGCATCAGCATGCCGTCAGTAGCGGGCGCTACCGGCCAAGCTGTGCATGTCCAGATGAATACCGTGCAGGCGCGGCAATTGCCGGCGCAGCGCCAGTGCGGAATCCGCCGGAGCCTCCGCAATCGCCTGCTCGAACGCATGCAGCAAGGCAGTTTCGTGATGCGCCAGCGCGCGGATCCAGGCACTGTCACGGCGCGTGCCGGCATGAATCAGCCAGCCGGCCAGATGTCGACGCGCGGCAGCACGCCAACTGCCATGCTCGCTCGGCTTGCCGCCGCCGGCGCGCAATTGTGCCTGCAGATCGGCGATCAGCTGATCCAGAGTCTGCGCATTCTCATTCAGCACCACGCGCAGGCCCGGCTCGCACGCCGTCGCGGCATGCCGATACAGCCGGCGCAAGTCGATACTGCGGCGGATCAGGGCATTGCAGGTGGAGGGTGAAACGGGCAGCGGCATGGCCGCCTCCAGCCGGGTCGACGAGGGAAACACGACGTCATCGTCACCCTTGCCGACTTAGCGGGAGATTAACCTGCGGCAATTTGGCCGTCGGCGGGGCTCATTGCCCCACCTGCAGCAGGTTCAACGGCCGCCCGTCAGTACCGCGCACACCTTGCTGCAGCTCGGCCAGCCGCTGGATCGACGGGCACAGCGCCTCGATCTGCGGGCGCAGCGCCTGCATGCGTTGCTGCAGCCGCGGCTGTAGCTCGGTGGCAAGATCCGCCGCACGATCGCGCAGACTTGCCGCGGTCTGCAGATCGCCACCCAGCGCCGCATTGATCGCCTGTTGGCCGAGATCGGCTGCCAGCAAGGGCAACAGATCGGCGCCGATCTGGTTCATGGCTTGATCGGCGGCGTCGCCCTGCCAGTCGTGCGTACTGCGGCTGGTCGCAATGCGCCGCTTGAGCTCGCTGGCATGCGCGCTCAGCCGGCGGTCGAACTCGGCGCGGGTATCGGCGCCCAGGCCCATGCCATCGGCTTCGGTGCGCATCGCCCGCACCGCCATGTCCACCCCGTTCTGCGCCACCGTGCGCACCCGCGGCGCCAGCGCACGCAGGTCACGTTCGAACAGCGCCAGCCGATCCTGATCTTCCGCATTCAGCCGTACCGCGACACCGTCGGTGCGCAGCTCGCCCTGCTGAAGCTCAGCATGAAACGGTGCCGGCGAGGGTCGCTCAAACAGCAGGCTGTCGGTTTTCAAGGTGACGTCGTAGCTGCTGCTGGCATGACAGGTCGTCGCCAGATCCTGCGCATGCAGCAGCGAGGCGACGAACGGCAACGTGAGCAGGAGCAGCAATCGCGACAGGTGCATGGAGATTCCTTGAGGACAGACCCACCCAGCGATAGCCGACGCCACCGCAACCGCGGCTGAACTGCCCCGCTCAGCGACGACGTGGATGAAATTGCATGCGCACCGCGGGCCGACCCAGCTGCCACGCCAGCCACAACAGCAACGGTATCGCGATCGCCTTGAGCGTAAGTCCGACCTGCCAGGTCCGCTGCGCCCGCGCGATCATCCACAGCGCAATCTCGCCGAGCTGCGGCTGTGCCAACGCGTGCTGCCGGGCGGTTTCGAAATCATTCCACTGGTGCAGCATCAGTACGCCGGTGAGCAGTGCCCACAACGCCAGCAGCACCGCCATCACCTGCATTGCTGGCCGCGCCCATGCCTGCCGAAGAATGCAGCCGGCGCACACCACGATGACCAGCAACGCCGCCGCCAGATAGGCGTACTCGGCATGCTGCAGATACTGCACGGAGCCCATCGCGGTGAATAACAACAGGATCCACACACCGATCGTCCACACCGAAAAGCGACGCGCCGACGTGCTGTCGGCGCGTACCGCCAACGGCATCAGGGCGCTGCCTTCAAGGTCGCCAGATCGCTCATGACCTGGGCGGAATTCTTCTCCGGATCGACGTCCACATAGACCTTGGCGATCTTGCCCTGCGGGTCGATCAGGAAAGTGGTGCGCTTGGCGTAATGCATGCCCATGTGCTCAGTGAGCACGCCGTAGCTGGTTGCCATCGTGCGATCCGCATCGGACAGCAGCGAAAATGGCACGTGATATTTCGCGGCGAATTCGGCGTGCGATTTCACGTCATCGAGGCTCACCCCAACAACCTCGGCACCGGCCTTGCGCAGCTTCGCGATGTCATCGCGGAACGTGCACACCTCGGTGGTGCAGTCGGGGGTGAAATCCTTCGGGTAGAAATACATCACCAGCCAGTGGCCATGGAAATCGGCCGGCGTGCGCCAGTGGCCGTTCTGGTCCTGCAGGCGGAACGTCGGGGCGATTTCGCCAACCTGCGGGCTGGCGGCAAACGCGGGAGCGACCAGGGCACACAACAGGGTCAACACGAGCAAACAGGAAAGACGGCGCATGACGGAATCTCCAGCCAGGGAAGGGGAACCAAGTGCAACGGCGCAGTTTACGCGCACCCAAGAAGAAGGGCGCCACCGGGCGCCCTTCTTCATCATGCCTGCCGCAGTATCAGCCAGCAGCTATCCGCCAGCATCCATCAGCGTGGACTGATGGTGAACTTGCCCACTGAGATGCCCAGGTTGACGCCTTCGCCGGTACCGGACAGCGCCAGCGAGGTGGTGCCCTTGGTCAGCACCTGTGCGCTACCGCTCTTCACCACACCAGCCTCGGCGCCGGCCTGCGCGTAGTCGCCGTACACGTCGGCGATGCCATGCACCTTGCTGATCTCGCCCTTGCCGTTGTCGATGTGGTACTTGCCGGCGGTGAGGCCGCCACCGACCACGGTGATCTTTACGTTGGCGTGCTGGCCGTTGTCACAGGTAATCGTGCCGCCGCCTTCAGCATGCTTGTAGATCAGCGACCAGCCGGACAGGTTGTATGCGAGATCGCATTTCACCGACGCCTCGGCGGCTTGTGCATGACTAGTCGGCAGCACGGTCATTGCACCCGCGCAGGCCAGTACCAGGGCGGCCATTCCAAATGTGCGCTTGATCATTGTCATCTCCTCGGGTTGGTGCGGGATCGAATGCTGCGAACATGCTCATTGCATCGTATGCATGCCGCTGCGTGGGCTTAAATCGTGCGCAGAGCGGCGTGATAGCCGTGTGCATGACATGACTGCCTGTTCAGACTTCCGATCTTGATGCTTCGATAACAAACTCTCGCGCAGACTGCAGTTGGGCACGAGATCGGAACGGCAATAACCGCGCATAAAGACATGACCGAAGCTTTGCCTAGACCGTGCCGGCAAAGACTCGGCGCAGCCTGGATGCCGGATCGCAGCGAAGGAGAACCATGGTCAAGTATTCACTGGTCGGTTACGACGGCTCCGATGCCTCGCGCCGCGCGTTCCAGTTCGCCATCGATCTGGCTCGCTGTTCGCACGGCCGGGTGCGCGTGGTGTCGGTGCTGCAAGTCACCGAAGGTGGCGCCGATGCCTCGGCCCTGATGATGGCCGACTCCGGCACCCAGCGCGTGCAGGATTTGCTGGAGGAGCTGACTGCGATCGTGCCGGATGCCACCAGCCTGGTCGACGTCGAGTTGATCTACGGTAGCCCCGGCGATGTGCTGCTGAGCCAGATCGATCAGCACAGTGTGGACCACATCGTGATCGGCCACACCGAACGTGGGGCGCTGGCGCGCTGGCTGCTCGGCTCGGTATCCGGCAACGTGCTGGCGCGCGCCCATGTTCCGGTGACGGTGGTGCGCTGAAACGCGCGAGCGCATCCGGCATGACTGAACGGCAAGTCGGGTAACGTTAATCCGGCGCTGCAGTCAGGCCGTATCCTGTGTCATCTTTTCGTCATGCTGGCGCGGGCCATCCTGGCTCCCGCCGCATGCATCGCCGCACAGGAAATCCGCTTGAGTTACTCCGCTGCCCTGCCCTGGACTCTGGAAAGCCTCGATCTCGACCGCGTCGATGTCGCGCGCGTACGCCACAACGAGGATCTGTTTTTCCTGCTGTGCAGTTCGTCGTTCGTCGAAAGCGGCTCGAAGCTGTACACGCAGAACCTGATCGATCATTTCGCCGGCGATCAGGAGCTGCAGACCTGGCTCAGCCAGCACTGGGAACACGAAGAACTGCAGCATGGCCGTGCGCTGGCCGCCTACGTCAGGAAGGTCTGGCCGGAGTTCGACTGGGACAAGGGTTTCCAGGCGTTCTGGAACGAGTACGGCGCGGTGTGCACGGCCGAACAGCTCGAACCCTGCCGCGGCCTGGAACTGGCCGCCCGCTGCGTAGTGGAAACCGGCACCGCCAGCCTGTACCGCGCGCTCAACGAGATCACTGACGAGCCGGTGCTGAAGCAGCTGACCAATCACATCAAGAGCGACGAAGTGCGCCACTACAAGCACTTCTACCAACACTACCGGCTGTATCGGGAGCGCGAGAATTTCGGTCGCTACAAGGTGTTCCGCGCGATCCTGCGGCGGGTCAACGAGATCAAGAGCGAGGACAGCGACATCGCGCTGCGCCACGTATTCAACCAGTGCTATCCGCAGCACCTTGGCAACGAGATCGAGTTTCGCCGCATCAGTGATCGCGCGCAGGGACTGCTGCGCCGGCACATCCCGGCCGCGATGACGGTGAAGATGCTGCTCAAGCCACTGGACCTGCCGGCCCGGCTGCAGAGCGCACTGGAAAAGCCACTGGCGCGAATCACCGAGAAGCTGTTCCTGCACTGAGACTCCCAGACATCGCCGGGAGCGCGCGACGGTCACTGCGCCGTGGCCTCCTTGTCTACGCTGCGCGGCTCGCTCTTGATCAGCCGTTGTTGTTGCTGCGCGGCCTTCAGGCTTTTCACGTCGACCGGACGGATCTGCGAAATGGTGCAAGGAAAACTGCGTCGGCCGGTGAGCACCTTGTCGAATCCCACCATGATCTCGTTGATGTTCGAGGTGAGCCCGATGCTGTTGACGAACGCCAGATCCTGGCAACCACCGCCGAGATCCAGCAACCATGCCTCGTTGGGCTTCGTATAGACGGCCAACTGACTGTCGCTCAACGGCTCCCACGAATACAGAGTGAAGAAGCGGAAGTGGCGCACCGGTGCACCAGCCGCCGCCGCATACGCGGCCTGGCGTTCGCTGGTGCGTTGCACATAAGGCGCGCTGGCGCAGGCGGCGAGCAGCGTCGTCAGCGTCGCCGCCAGTAGAAGACGGATCGTTGACATGGCATCAAACTCCATCGGCGGGATCGGGGTCTACAAGAACGTGCGAGCCGTCTTTCGGTGTACCCGGAGCTACTTCTTTTTCTGCTTGCCCACGCCGACCCACTTGGCCGGATCGAAGCCGCCGACCTCGTAGCTCAGAGTCTGTTTCTTG
>DASZCB010000090.1:0-3406 GCA_035943575.1 Rhodanobacter sp.
CTGTCCGCCGTCGTGCTGACGTTGTCACTGAGCGCCGTGGCGCAGGCTGCCAGCGGCGCCGCACGTGCACGGCTGGACACGTTCGCCACCGGTCTGCATTCGCTGACCGGGCAGTTCACCCAGTCGCTGACCGACATCAACGGCCAGAGCACCAAGTCCAGTTCCGGCACGCTGGCGCTGGAGGCACCGCGCCAGTTCCGCTGGGACACGCTGGTGCCGTACAAGCAGACCATCGTCGCCGACGGCAGCCGGGTATGGATGTACGACCCGGAACTCGAGCAGGTTACCGTGCGCGTACAAAGCACCGAAGAGGCGCATAGCCCGCTCACCGTGCTGACCGACGTCAAGCAGCTGGACAGGAACTTCAAGGTTGCCGAACAGGGCGAGCATGACGGACTGAGCTGGCTGCGACTTACCTCGACTGGCAAGGATCCGCAGTTCGACTATGCCGACCTCGGCTTCGACGCCAACGGCCTCGCGCGCATGACGTTCCGCGATCAGCTCGGCTCCACCACCGACATCCGCTTCACCGACTGGCAGCGCAACGCGGCGATCCCGCCGTCCGCCTTCAACTTCGTGCCACCGAAAGGCACCGACGTGATCGGCGACGCGCCGGTGATCGACGTGCAGCCGCTGAAGGATTGATGCAGCCGTGACCGTGTTGCGCCGGTTGCCGCGCTGGGCGTGGATCGGTGGCGGTGTGCTCGCCTTCATCGCCGGCATGGTCAACGCCGCCGGCTACATGGGTTTTCGCCACCAGTCGATCACCAACCTGACTGGATCCACCAGCCTGCTCGGCATCGCGGTGGGCACGGGCGACGGTGGCGAAGCGTGGCACTGGCTGCTGTCGATCGGCGCCTTCGTGGTGGGTGCCCTGTTCAGTGGCCTGATCGTGCAGCAGCACACGCTGAAGCTTGGTCGGCGCTATGGCGTGGCGCTGGTGCTGGAGTCGTTGCTACTGTTTGCCGCGGTGCCACTGCTGGAGGCCGGCAGCTCGGTGGGCCTGTATCTGGCCGCGATGGCGGCGGGGCTGCAGAACGGCATGGCCAGTACCTATAGCGGCATGGTGTTCCGCACCACCCATGTCTCAGGCATGTTCACGGATCTTGGCATCTACATCGGGGAGCGCCTGCGCGGGCTGGAGGTGGATACCTTGCGCATCCGCGTCTGCCTGCTGGTGGTCAGCACATTCACGTTCGGCAGTGCGGCCGGCGCGTTGCTGTTCCGAGTGCTCGGTGAGCGTACCCTGCTGATCCCGGCTGCGCTCACCGGCCTGTGCGGTGTGGGCTACGGCGTCTATCGCCAGTACACGATGACGCGGGGAAGCAACGCTGACGCGGGTTGATCGCCTCGTGGCGGCGCAACGATTGCGGCCAGCGCGCTTGGCCTCGTACAACGCCTTGTCGGCACGCGACAGCCATTGCTCGATCGATTCCCCCGGGCACAGCGCGGCGACGCCGATGCTGACCGTGACAGAGATCGATTGCCCGTCGTGCTCCACCAAAGTATGAGCCAGAGTCTTTGGTCGAACCAGGGCGTGTCGAAGGGTGCCCATGGACCGCCGCCCGCAGCGCTGGCGAAGCCGCACAGGCAAAACAACAGAAGCAGTCCGATGAGACCCAAGTGGAAGCGGCGGATTCGCCGGCGCGGCTCGCTCATGCGCTGAACGTCATGCCGTATCATGCCGGCATGCCCCGTTCTGTCTCGACGCCCACGCCCGGCCTGTTCGCCGAACCCGACGCGCTCAAACCACTGGCCGAGCGCATGCGCCCGCGCAGCCTGGACGAAATCGTCGGCCAGCAGCGTCTGGTCGGCCCGGACAAGGCGCTGCGCCGCGCGCTCGAAGCCGGCAAGATCCATTCGATGGTGCTGTGGGGTCCACCCGGTTGCGGCAAGACCACGCTGGCGCTGTTGGTGGCGCGCTATGCCGATGCGGATTTCCGCGCGATTTCCGCCGTGCTCTCAGGCCTGCCCGATGTGCGCAAGGCGCTGGCCGAGGCCGAGGTGAATTTCGCGCAGGGCCGGCGCACCGTGCTGTTCGTCGACGAAGTGCATCGCTTCAACAAGACACAGCAGGACGCGTTCCTGCCGCATATCGAAAAAGGCGTGATCATCTTCATCGGTGCGACCACCGAGAACCCGTCGTTCGAGTTGAACTCCGCGCTGCTGTCGCGCTGCCGCGTGCATGTGCTGGAGCCGATCTCCACCGACGACATCGTGGCTGCGCTGAAACGCGCACTGGTCGACAGCGAGCGAGGCCTCGGCGAGCTGGAGCTGCAGGTCAGCGATGCATCTCTGGAGTCGATCGCCCAGGCTGCTGACGGCGACGTGCGCCGGGCGCTGACCCTGCTGGAAATCGCTGCCGAGCTGGCCGACGATCACCGCATCGACGACACCACGCTAGCCCAAGTGCTGGCCGACCGCACTCGTCGTTTCGACAAGATGGGCGAGCAGTTCTACGACCAGATCTCGGCGCTGCATAAATCCGTGCGCTCGTCCGATCCCGACGCCGCCGTCTACTGGTTGTGCCGCATGCTCGACGGTGGCGTCGATCCGCTGTACCTGGCCCGGCGCATGACCCGCATGGCGGTGGAAGACGTCGGTCTGGCCGAACCGCGCGCCTGGCGCATGGCACTGGACGCGTGGGATACCTATGAACGCCTCGGCAGTCCCGAAGGTGAGCTGGGGCTGGCCCAGCTGGCGATCTGGCTGGCGATCTCGCCCAAGAGCAACGCCGCCTACGTGGCCTACAACAAGGCACGCGCCGCGGTGCGCGACGGCGGCACGCTGGAAGTGCCGATGCACCTGCGCAACGCGCCGACCAAATTGATGAAAGGCCTCGGCTACGGCAAGGGTTACCAGTACGACCATGACGCCGAAGGCGGCATCGCGCTCGATCAGCAATGCCTGCCCGATGCGCTGGCCGGCAGCGTGTTCTACGAGCCGGTCGAACGCGGGCTGGAGCTGCAGCTACGCGAAAAACTGCTGGCTTTGCGCGCTGCTCGTGAAAAGGCGCGCAAGTAGGAGCCTGTTCGTGGGCGTGGACCATCGATCATGGAACGCGCATGGTGTCTCGCGGATGCTGCTGCGCGCACCCTTGCGGCGATCGCGACGCTCGGCATAGATTCATCGCATCAACCGGGGAGGGTGAATCATGCGCGTACTCGTGGCGGGTCTGATCGGCGGCATCCTGATGTTTCTCTGGGGCGTGGCGGCGCACATGGCGCTCGGACTGGGCAATGTGGGTCTCAAGCTACCGGCCAACGAAAACGTGGTACTCAGCACCCTGCACGAGGGACTCGGCGACCAGCCCGGCGTCTACATCCTGCCGGCGCTGGATCCGAAGAAAATGGGCGATGCGGCGGAGGTCATTGCCTATCGACAAAAGGCCATACGGTCGCCTTAC
>DASZCB010000091.1:0-4749 GCA_035943575.1 Rhodanobacter sp.
AGCGCCACGGCGTCGAAGAGTCCCGCAGTCAACGCCAGCAAACCGGTGATTTGGGCGGGTACCGATACTGGGGAAAATTCCGGCTGCTTCAAACAAGCGCGAATGCGCCGTCCGTGTGCGATCGTCTTGGTTGTGCTTTCGTCCAGACGGGCGCCGAACCGGGCAAAAGTTTCGAGTTCCTCGAACTGCGCATAAGCCAGCTTGAGGTCCCCGGCCACAGCACGGTAGGCCGCACGTTGCGCCTTGCCACCTACCCGTGAAACGGATTTTCCGACGTCGATCGCCGGCAACACTCCCAATTCGAACAGCGAGGGTGAGAGATAGATCTGTCCGTCCGTTATCGAAATCAGGTTGGTCGGAATGTAGGCGGAAATGTCCTGCGCTTCCGTTTCGATAATGGGCAATGCCGTGAGGGAGCCGCCGCCTAGGTTCTTGTTAAGATGCGTCGCGCGCTCGAGCATGCGCGAATGAATGTAGAAGATATCGCCCGGAAACGCCTCGCGCCCGGGCGGTCGGCGCAGAAGCAGCGATAGCTCGCGATAGGCTCGGGCGTGGTGCGTCAGGTCGTCGTAGACAATAAGAACATCTCGGCCTGCTTCCATAAAGTGTTCCGCGATGCTGGTCGCCGCGTAAGGCGCGATAAAAGCAAGACCCGGCGGATCATTTCCCTCCGTGACGACGACCACCGTATAGTCCAACGCACCCTTCTCCCGAAGAGCTGCTACAGTCTTCGCTACGGCTGAGGCCCGCTGACCGATGGCGCAATAGACGCACAACACGTTTTGGTCGCGCTGGTTGAGAATGGTGTCGATCGCAATCGCGGTTTTGCCGGTCTGCCTGTCGCCCAGGATCAGTTCCCGCTGGCCACGCCCCACCGGAACAAGGGCGTCAATGACTTTGAGCCCGGTCTGAAGAGGCACCGTAACCGGCGCCCGGTCCATGATGTGGGGCGCCGGGCGCTCGATCGGCAGCCGGCCGCTGGACGCCACCGGGCTATGGCCGTCGAGCGGCCGCCCTAGCGGGTCGATGACCCGTCCCAGCAGCCCGTCCCCAACAATCACATCCATGACCCGGCCCGTGCGCGCTACTTCGTCGCCGGCCTGCAGGTGCCAGTAATCGCCGAGCAGAACGACGCCGATCTCGGTCTCGTCCACGTTAAAAGCAATGCCGAGGACATCGCCCGGAAACGTCAATAACTCGTCGAAGCCCGCATTGGGCAGCCCGGACACCTTGGCGATACCCGTGGCGATGCTGATGATCGTGCCAATCTCGCGTGGCGCCAGTTCTGGCGTGAAAGCGTCGCGCCCCCGGCTCAACCCGGCGAAGGCCTTGTCGAAGACGCCCTGCAGGTTTTCAGGCCGCGTGTTCATGGTTCTGCGGTCCAGCGGCTGTCTCAATGGGCTTCGGCACGCCTTTCGCCGCGTCTTTGGGATCCAGCTTGGCGTCAGGCGGCGCTTCGGCCTTCGCCGTCGGCGCGGCCTTCTTCAAGAGATCGTTCACGCACCTTTCCAGAGCGCTCAGATAATTGGCGATGCTCCAGGCCACTTTCTGACCGTTCGAGATGAGTTCGATTCCGCTGACCAGATTTGGCGCGGTTTCGAACCGGATATGAATGTCCGCCGAAAACGTCTCATTGAGCGCCTTTTGGATGGCTGCACGCTGCGCCGCCGGCAGATCAAACGCGCTGCGGGCGACGGCAGGCCCGGACGCCGCCGTGAGAGCCTTCCCGAGGCCGGCCTTCGACTCGGCATCCATGTTCCGCAGCCGGTCGAGGAACACATCGCATATGCGCTCTTCCAGGCTTGCCCCGGCCAAGTCCGTAAGCGCCTTTCGCGCAATAGCGAACACTTCGTTCTGCGTGCGCTGTAAAATGGCGTGATCGAGGTTGTCGACTTCGGTTTGCAGCGTGTCCGCGCGTTTGGCGCTCAAATCGTCCGCCACCTTGCGCGCCTCATCGAGGAGCCGCTGACGCTCGGCCGCGGCCTCCTGCGTCGCCTTGCTCAGGAGTGCGGCGCGCTGCTGATCGAAAGCCTCGTTCTTGTGCTCGAATTCGTCGCGCTCCTTCTTCGTTTCCGCTCTTTTCGCGTCGGCGTCCGAGAGCTCCGCGGCAATCCGCTTTTCCCGCGCATCGACGGCGTTGAGGATCGGCTTGTAGAGATAGCGCTTCAACAACCACACCAGGATGATGAAGTTGAGTACCTGTGCGCCAACGGTGAACCAATCGATCAGCATGGGCTACTTTCCCACGGTTTGCGCGATCGCGTGGTTCCAGAACGGATTGGCGAAAATCAGGATCATCGAAACGACGAAGCAATAAATCGCGATGGATTCAATCATCGCCAAGCCGACAAACAGCGTGCGCGTGATGGTCGTCGCGGCGTCGGGCTGCTGGGCGAGCGAACTCAGGGCCGTCGCGACCGCGCGCCCTTCACCTAGCGCGGGCCCGATACTGCCCAAGGCTATCGTCAGTCCAGCGGTTACGATCGAGGCGATGGCGATGAGTGTCATGCTGTCCATGGTGGCTCCTGTTATGCGGATTACGAAGATGTTGCGGCTGGCGCAGGCTTGGGCCTGCGGGCGCGCGTTGCGGATGCGATGTAGACGCCCGCCAGAATACTGAAGATGTAGGCTTGCACCATTCCGGTGAGCAGACCGAGCGCGCTCATGGCGATCGGAAATATGAATGGGGTGATGGTGAGCAGGATGGCGAGAATCATCGTCCCGCTCATCATGTTGC
The DNA here is from genome assembly GCA_035943575.1 of Rhodanobacter sp. GTDB lineage: Bacteria > Pseudomonadota > Gammaproteobacteria > Xanthomonadales > Rhodanobacteraceae > Rhodanobacter. The sequence goes on from DASZCB010000091.1 coordinate 2,738, forward strand.
CGAAAAGACGGACTGCCAGAGCCAACGTGCGGGACAGCTCGCTTATGATGTTGAACGGCAGCATGATGACTGTCGGTTCAACATAGGATTTGAGATAGCTGCCCAAGCCCTGCTCTTCGATGCCGAACATCGGCACCGCCACCAGCACGCACAGCGCGAGCGCCGCAGTGGTCGAAAGCGAGCCGGTCGGCGGCTCGAACCCCGGAATGATGGTGCACAGGCTGGTAAGAGCGATGAATAGAAAGAGCGTTCCCAGAAAACCAATGTATTTTTCCGGATGGCGCAGGCCGACATCTTCCATCTGCTTCTCAATGCCGGTGACGACGATCTCCAGCAGGTTCTGCCAGCGGGCGCGGTTTAGATCCATGGAGAGCCTGCGCGTCACGAGTGCCGAACCGACGGTCAGCACGAGCATCAGCGCCCAAGTGAACGCGATCGTGCCGTTCAGCTTGAGAAAGCCATACTGCCAATAGACGATCTGGTCCGGACTAAGATGCATAGCCAGCTTCGGGCGTGGAGCGGGTTCGGTCTTCCAGGGGTGGCTGCGTCAACCACTGCACTGCAAATCGCGCCAGAATGAATCCGAGAAGGCAAAAGAGCCACCGCGTCCAGTCTTCGCGTCCGACGACAAAAAAACCGAGCAACGCGGTGCTCATTCGCAGCATCAGGCTGCCGAAAAACCAGAGCGCCGGCCACTCGGACGACATCCCCCTGCGCACCGTCCACCAAAGACCACCGAAGAAGATCGCGCCGAGCAACGCACCGGCCGCCATTGCCGCCGCCAGGAAGAGAACGTCATGCATCGCCGCCACCCTGATCTTCCTGGATTGCGTTGCCTTCCTTGGTCACCCAATGCCAGGCATTGAAACAACCAACCGCGAGGCCCGCCACCAGCAACGCCAGTGTCCAGGCATGCTTGCCTGGAAAGTGTTGATCCAGCCAGATGCCGAGCCCGGCACCTAGTATCGTTGGAATTGTGACTGACCACCCAACCAGCCCCATCATTCCAAGGCCGAACCAGACACCATGCGCCGCATTGCGCCTAGCTCTTAGCTTGCGTTCGGCCTTCGCGCCCACCTCTTCCCCAAGCGTCGGTGCGGGCTTCGGGGAGTTGAGTTTCGGGGCCTCAGTCATTGTGAAGCGACGCCAAGCGGCTGACCAGTCCACCCTCCAGCTTGGCCAAGGTAGAGCGTTCACTCTTCTCGTGTTCGTCCAAGGTCAAAAAGTCCCGTTCGACCGCCGCGCGCAACTGGCTGAGATCTTTCCCACTTTGCGCGCGACGTACAGAAACAAGTACGTTCAGGCCGGCTTTGACAAGCAGCCCTTCATCCACGGCCACGAAGACTTCACCGTCTAAGTCTGTCTCATAGGTCAAAATGCCCGGCGCAAGCGCAGCTACGCAATCCAGCCGGTGCGGAAGAAGGCCAAACGAACCTTCGCGAGTCTCCGCAACGACGCGCGATACGCTGGACTTCTCCGCGAACACCTCGAAAGGCAGAAGAACCTTAAGACTGATGCGTTGGAGCAGCATGTTCAACCTTCGCGTGTGGAATTGCTGCAGGTAGCGAAGCGGCAGCCGGTGTCATGCTGTTCGGCGCGGGCGATTCCGGTGCCTTGGCAGCCTGTGATTGCACCTTGGCCTTCGCCTCGTCGACCGTTCCGATCATGTAGAGAGCGCTCTCCGGATAGCCTTTAAATTCGTCGCGGAGAATGCGCTCACAGCCGTCGAGTGCGTCCTTGAGACTAACGACTTTTCCCCTGAGACCCGAGAATTGTTCGGTGGTGAAAAATGGTTGCGTGAGGAACCGTTCCAGGCGACGGGCGCGATTGACCACGCTGCGGTCTTGCGGCGAAAGCTGCTCGAGGCCGAGCATGGCAATGATGTCCTTGAGCTCGGCGTATTGCGCCAGCGTTCGGCGTATTTCTTGCGCCAACCCATAGTGCCGTTCACCGACTATGCTTGATGTTGCCATTGTGGAATTGGATTGAAGCGGATCAACAGCAGGGAAGAG
>DASZCB010000092.1:0-4923 GCA_035943575.1 Rhodanobacter sp.
CACCGCCGCGAAGCTCTGGTACGGGTGGTGCAGCAGCACGTCGCGCTGGCCGATCAGGTCGAACTTGTTGCGGGCGCTTTCCAGCGCCGGAGGCAACTGCGAATTGAAGCGCGGGAACTTCAGTTCCGGCCGATCCAGCCAGTCGTAGATCAGTCCGGCGCGGATGATGTTGACCGGACCATCGCAACGATACACATCGGTTTCTTCCAGCTGGAAGTTCTCGATCAGCATCGCGGTGATCGCCTTCGGGCAATCGTTGGCGATTTCCAGCCGCACCGGCCGCGCGTAGCCGCGGCCGATCAGTTCCTCGCTGAGCGCGAGCGCAAGGTTCTCCACCTCGGCTTCCTCGACGATCAGCTCGCTGTTGCGGGTGACCCGGAACTGATACGAACCGACCACCTTGAGACCGGGGAACATCAGGTCGACGAACGCCTGCAGCAGCTCGGCGAGAAACACGAAATGCTCGCCTTGGCCGCTGACTTCGGCCGGCACGCGGATGATCCGCGGCAACGAACGCGGTGCGCGCACCAGCGCCATGTGGCCTTCGTGGCCGAACGCGTCGCGGCCTTTCAGCACTACCGCGATGTTCAGCGTCTTGTTGAGGATGCGCGGAAACGGATGCGCCGGATCCAGCCCCAGTGGCGACAGCACCGGCAGCACCTCATGCTCGAAGTAACCCTGCAGCCAGCGCCGCTGGCGCGGAGTCCAGCGCTTGCGGGTGAGGATGTGGATCTGCTCGGCATCCAGCTGCGGGCTGATCTGTTCCTGCCAGGCCGTGTATTGCTCGGCGACCAGGTCCAGCACGCGGCTGCGGATCTGCGCCAGTAACTCGCCCGAAGGTATGCCGTCCGGCCCCGGTGCGGCCGAGCCGTAGGCATGGTGATGCTTGAGCATCGCCACCCGCACCTCGAAAAATTCATCGAGATTGTTGGCGACGATACTGAGGTAGCGCAGCCGTTCCAGCAGCGGCACGGCGGTGTCGCGCGCCATCGCCAGCACGCGGAAGTTGAATTCCAGCGCGGCCAGCTCGCGGCTGAGGTACAGGCCGTGAGCGGTCAGGTCGGGTTCGTTGGATAAGCCAGGGGAAGGATGATGCATGCTTCATTCTGGCCCAAGCCGAAGGCCAAGGAAACGCCGACGCTAGCTCAGCTTTCGTCGCTGCCGCCGGGAACCAGCAGCCGCGCGCGGCCGAAGTGGCAGGCGAAGGTGGAGCCGACGCCGGGTGCGCTCTCGATCTGCAGCTGCGCCTGATGCAGGTTCAATACGTGTTTGACGATCGACAGGCCGAGCCCGGTGCCGCCGCTGTCGCGCGAACGGCTGGAGGAGATCCGGTAGAAGCGTTCGGTGAGCCGGGCCAGATGCGAGGCCGGAATGCCGAAACCGGTGTCGCTGACCGAGTACACCGCGCCGTCGGGCACACGCTGCCAGCGGATCGTGATGCTGCCGCCGGCCGGGGTGTAGCGCACCGCATTGCTGACCAGGTTCGACAGCGCGCTGTGCAGGTCTTTCGGCGAGCCGAGTAGGTCGGCTTCGGCGCTGGATTCGAGTTGAATCCGATGACGCCCCTGGCTGAGCGCTTCGGCTTCCTTGCGCACGGTCGCCAGCAGCGATGACATCGGCACGCGTTCGTCGGCGACCTGATGCTGGGTTTCCAGCCGCGACAGGGTCAGCAGGTCCTCGACAATCTGGCCCATCCGTTTCGATTGCACGCGCATCTCGCCCAGTACGGAAGCCAGTTCGGGCACGTCCTCCGGATCGAGCAGTTCGAGATAGCCGTGGATCACTGTCAGCGGCGTGCGCAACTCGTGCGAGACATTGGCCACGAAGTCGCGGCGGATCTGTTCGAGCCGGTTCAGATGACTGATGTCGCGTGCCATCAGCAATTGCTCATGATCGCCGAACGGCAGCATGCTGACGTTGATCTGGCTGTCCGCCTGGCCGGGCGCAGCGGCGTCGTTGAGCGGCTCGTGCGCACCACGGCGTAACCAGTCGGCAAGTTCTGAACCGGCCAGCCGCTGCTGCAGCAACACGCCGCGATCCTGCGGTCGGCGCAGTCCCAGCAGGTTCTCGGCGGCGTGGTTGAACCAGCGTATCTGCTGCTGCCGGTCGAGCAGCACCACCGCATCCGGCAACTGGCTGGCGGCGTTGCGCAGGTCGCGCAGATTTGAGGCAATGCGGCGGGAACGTGTCATGAAGCGGTCATGCTGAAGAGGGCTAACGGCAGCCGGTGTCGTCATCATGAGTCGCGTTTGGTGACCGATTCGAGTCAGTAGCAAGACGACTTCGGCCAGCGCGACCAGCGCGACTCCGGTGGCAACATGGCCACCGGCAAATTCACCCAGCAGCGCGCCGACGAGCAGGGCGGCCGCGAGTGCGGCAGCCAATTTCCAGGATGGAGTGGCAGGCTGAGTCATGCAGAGGCAATGCGGAAAAGCTTGAAGCGGGAGCCCAGCATCGGCAAAAGCCGGAGTCGCCGCAAGCCCGCAGCTGCTCAGACGCTGATCGAGAAGCGATAGCCAGTGCCGCGGACAGTCTGCACCAGGTTATCGAGCTTCCACGGTTCCAGTGTCTTGCGCAGGCGACGGATGTGCACATCGACGGTGCGCTCCTCCACATACACGCTGCCGCCCCACACATGGTCGAGCAGTTGCGTGCGCGAATAGACGCGCTCGGGATGGGTCATGAAGAAATACAGCAGGCGATATTCGGTCGGTCCGATCGGCACTGGCTCGTCGCCGGCAAACACCCGGTGCGCCGGGCCGTCGATGCGCAGGCCGCCAAGCTCCACCATGCCGGAGCCGTCGTCGCCCTGGCTGCGCCGTAGTACCGCCTTGATTCGAGCAATCAGCTCGCGGGTGGAAAACGGCTTGACCACGTAATCGTCGACGCCGGCTTCGAGGCCGTTGACGCGATCCATTTCCTCGCCGCGCGCGGTGAGCATGATGATCGGAATTTCGCGGCTGAGCTCCTCCTTGCGCATGCGCCGGGCCAGCTCCAGTCCGCTGGTGCCCGGCAGCATCCAGTCGAGCAGGATCAGGTCGGGTACCTGCTCGGCGATCGCCAGCTGGGCGGCGCGGGCGTCGGCCGCCTGCATCGCGTCCATGCCGGCCTTGCGCAGGGCAAAAGCGATCATTTCGCGAATCGATGTCTCGTCTTCAACGATCAGGATGCGTTTGTGCACGCCGTGGTCTGCCAGTGGCTTATGACGGGGATATTGCAACGCATGAATGTTACGCGTCGATGACATGGGGCATGTGTGACGTGTTCGATTGTCACCAACCTCGATGGTCATCAACGCGGATGAGCGGTCTCGAAGGGCATCGCACCAAGATCGGTTCCAGCTGGCCCGGCACTGACGCCGAAGCACAGCCGCCCGCTGCAACGGTCGGTGGGCCGCAATGGCTGTTGCTGCCGGTCCGGGTTGTCGTCGGTCTGGATCTTGCGCTTGTGCAGCTCCAGCACCAGCGGGGTCAGTTCGGCGATGCGCGCCTGGACGCGCACACGCGCGTAGTAATCCAGGTCGCCGCGCTTGAGCAGGCGCTTGAGCTGCTCCATCGCGTCGAACGGACGCCCAGAATAGTAGCTGGCGTCGGCAAAGGCTTCACCGGCGCGCACGCTGTCGCCGGCCTTGTCGCTGGCGCGGGCGTAGGTGCTGTAGATTTCCGGCTCGCTGGCCTTGTCCAGCAGCGGACGCAACAGGTCGGCGGCGAGGCGAGCCTGCTCCTTGTCGCCCTCGATGGTGAGCGCCTTGGCGTAGGCTAGCGCCACCGCACGGTTGCGTGGCGATTGCGTGTTGAGCGCACTGTAGATCGTCAGTGCGGCGGCCCGTTGCCCGGCTTGCTGGCGCGCATCGGCCAGCGCCAGCTTCAGGATCAGGTTGTCCGGCGCAGACTGCAGCAGCGACTGCAATTGTTCGATCGCCTGCGCGCCACGGCCGCTGCGGGTGAGCGCCAGCGCATAGCCATAGCGGTTCGCCGGCGTGTCGAAGCCATGCTGGTTTTTCAGGCTGGAGCTGTAGTAGGCAGCTTGCTTGGGGGCGTCGCCGGACAGCACGCGCACACGTTCGCGCATCAACGCATAGGTGTTCAGACTGCCGCTCTTGGGCGCCTGCATCAGCGTGGTGGGATCTTTCACGAACGCGATCGGCGCAGTGTTCTTTTCCCACTGCAGCTTGTCCATGATGGCGCCGGACGGGCGCTGTTTCTGCGCGGCGATCAAGGTGTCGGCGCGCGCCTTGGCATCGCTGATCCGCATCGTCGTCACCGGATGGGTCTGCAGTAGTGCCGGTACGTCTTCACCGCCGGCACCGGCGCTCATGGCGTCTTCCATGCGCTGGAAAAAATCGGCCATCGCGTTCGGGTCGAAGTTGGCGTTGGCCAGTGTCTGGATGCCGACGCGGTCGGCCTCGATCTCGTCCTTGCGGGTGAAGTTGATCGACTTCTGCGCGAGCAGGCCCTGGCCGCCGGCCAGCACTGCCATCGGAGCGTCACCGCTGTGACCGCCGGCGCCGGCGACGATTGCACCGAGCAGCACCAGTGCCATCAATGGGGCATCTTTCTTGGAATCCTCAAACGCACGTTGCAGGTGGTTTTGCGTGATGTGGCCGATCTCGTGCGCGATCACGCCGGCCAGCTCACTCTCGTTGCGGGTGATCGTCAGCAGTCCGGAATTCACCGCGATGTAGCCGCCGGGTGCGGCGAATGCATTGATCTCCGGATCCTTCACGACGAAGAACGCGAAATGCTCCTTCGGCTTGTCGCAGTTGGCGACCAGCCGGTAGCCGAGATCGTTGATGTAGTCGTCCAGCAGCGGGTCGTCCACCACCATGTCCAGCGCACGCATCTGGCGAAGCATCGAAGCACCGTAATCCTGCGCTTCCTGCGGCGAAATCAGCGCGTTCGCCGAGCTGCCCAGATCCGGTAG
>DASZCB010000093.1:0-3693 GCA_035943575.1 Rhodanobacter sp.
CTGCGCAAGCTGCTTGAGCAGAGGCGCTCGTTCAACCTTTACGTCGTTCATGGCGGCACCAACTTCGGATTCACCGCCGGCGCCAACGCCAATAACAACTACTCGAACTTCGAGCCGGTGATCACCAGTTACGACTATGGCGCACCGATCAGCGAGCGCGGCGAGGCGACCGCGGACTTTCATCGCTTCCGTGCATTGATCGCCGCACATGTGCCGCATCGCTTGCCGGATCTGCCCGTGCCGCCGTCGGTGATTCAGTTTCCCGCGGTCACTGCGCAACCTTATGCCTCGCTCTGGGACAACCTGCCGCCGGCAAAACAGGTGATGAAGCCGCAGCCCAACGAACTGCTGTTCGCACAAGACCATGGCATGGTGCTGTACCGGAAAGAACTGCGAGGCGACGGCGCACTGACGATCGACGGTGTACGCGATTACGCCACGGTGTTCCACGACGGCCGTTATCTCGACTATCTCTCGCGTGTACAGAAACCTGGCCTGCAGCCGCAGCATCCGATCGCACTGCATGCTGGCGATCGCGCGGCGTCGCTCGACATTCTCGTCGACAGCTTCGGCCATGTCGGCTATGGCCAGGCGATGAGTGACCGCAAGGGTATCCTCGGCAGCATCCGGCTCGACCAGCACGAGTTGCAGGACTGGGACGTGCACAGCCTGCCGCTGGATGAGGCGTACCTCACCGGGCTGAAGCCGTTGCATGGTGCGCCCACGCGGCCGGGGCTGTTCTTCAAGGCGACGCTGAAGCTGGACAAGCTCGGCGACAGCTATATCGACATGAGTGCGTGGGACAAGGGCTATCTGTGGATCAACGGCCAGTTGCTCGGCCGCTACTGGAAGATCGGCCCGCAGCAGCGCTTGTACTGTCCCGCGTCATGGTTCCGGCACGGCGACAACGAACTGCTGGTGTTCGACATGCACCGGACCGTCGCCGCGTCGGTGTCCGGCACGACGACGCTGCATGCCTAACGGTGATCGATCCCTAGCGGTGATCGATCACGCCTTGCCGTGGAACAGCTCACGCCCGATCAGCATGCGGCGGATCTCGTTGGTGCCGGCGCCGATCTCGTACAGCTTGGCGTCGCGCAGCAGGCGGCCGGCGGGGAACTCGTTGATGTAGCCGTTGCCGCCGAGCGACTGGATAGCCTCCAGCGCAACCTTCACCGCGTTGACCGACGCGTTGAGCAGGCAGGCGGCCGGATCGATGCGCGACTTCACGCCGGCGTCGAACTGCTGCGCCACCATGTACGCGAAGCCGCGTGAACTCTGCAGTGCGGTGTACATGTCGGCGACCTTCGCCTGCATGATCTCGAACGTGCCGATCGGCGCGTTGAACTGCTTGCGCTCGCGCACGTACGGCATGGTGATGTCCATCGCTGCCTGCATCAGGCCGATCGGGCCGCCGGACAGCACCAGCCGTTCGGTGTCCAGCCCGTTCATCAGCACGCGCACGCCTTCGTTGACCTCACCGACGACGTTCGCGGCGGGAATCTCGCAGTTGTCGAACACCAGCTCGCAGGTGTTGGAGCCACGCATGCCGAGCTTGTCCAGCTTCTGCGCGGTGCTGAAACCCTTCATGCCCTTCTCGACGATGAAGGCGGTCATGCAACGACTGCCGGCGGTACGCGGCGCCGTGCGCATGTAAACCAGCAGCACGTCGGCATCGGGGCCGTTGGTGATCCACATCTTGGTGCCGTTGGCGACCCACACGTCGCCGCGCAGCTCGGCCTTGCAGCTCATCGAGCCGACCACGTCGGAGCCAGCGCCAGGTTCGCTCATCGCCAGCGCGCCCACGTGTTCGCCGCTGCACAGTTTGGGCAGGTACTTCTGCCGTTGCGCCTCGTTGCCATTGTGATAGATGTTGTTGAGGCACAGGTTGGAGTGCGCGCCGTAGGACAGGCCGACCGAACCGGAGGCGCGCGAGATCTCTTCCATCGCCACCATGTGCGCCAGGAAGCCCAGGCCGCTGCCGCCGTATTCCTCGGGAATGGTGACGCCGAGCAGGCCCATCTCGCCGAACTTGCGCCACAGATCGGCCGGGAACAGATTGTCGTGATCGATCTGGTTGGCGCGCGGGGCGATCTCCTTCTCTGCAAACGCATGTACGGATTCGCGCAGCAGGTCGATGTCTTCTCCGAGCGGAAACGGACGCATGAGATACCCCTGAATTTAGAGAGCCTGAATTGGACGGCCATTGTAACGCAAGCGTCCCACCCAGCCGGATGCGGCGCGTCGGGACAGCCGCAGTGGCTCGGTGGCTAATCCGGTTATGGAAGGGTCTTGACGAACTTGCCCTTGAACGCGACACCCGACATCTGGAAGCCCTTGTGGCATTCGTAGCTCTGCGTGTCGCGGAATTCCACGTTGATGTAGTTGCTGACGATGTCGGTCACCGCGTCGGCACTGGCCCGTTTCGCATCGTCCTGCAGTGAGGTCAGGTCGCTCTCCTTGTGGTTGGGCGGAAAACGGATGGTGCGTGGATGTCAGCACAGGCCGCCGTTGACCGCCAGCACCTGGCGGGTGATGTAGCCGGCGTCGGGGCTGAGCAGGAACTGTACAGCGGCGGCGACTTCCTCGGGCGTGCCGGTGCGCTGGGCGGGAATCATCCTGAGGATGTCGTCGACCGGCACCTCGGGGTCCAGCATGTCGGTATCGATCAGGCCGGGCGCCACGCAATTGACAGTGATCTGCCGCTTGGCCAGTTCCACCGCCAGTGCTTTGGCGGCCCCGATGACGCCAGCCTTGGATGCGCTGTAATTCACCTGGCCGCGATTGCCGATGATGCCCGACACCGAGGTGATGCAGACGATGCGGCCTGGTGCACGGCGACGGATCATCGGCATGATCAGCGGATGCAGCACGTTGTAGAACCCGTCCAGATTGGTGCGCAGTACGCTGTCCCAGTCGTCGCCGGTGAGTGCGGGAAAGGCGCCATCGCGGGTGAGCCCGGCGTTGCAGACTACGCCGTAGTACGCCGAATGGGCCGCGACATCTGCTTCCAGTGCGGCCGCGCAAGCGGCGCGATCGGCGATGTCGAACTGCAGGATGCGCGCGTTCCGACCCAGCGCCTGCACTGCCTCGCGTACCGCATCGGCCTCGTCGCGCCGGGCGCGGCAATGTAGCACCAGATCGTATCCGGCGCGCGCCAGACGCAAGGCAATGGCGCGGCCAATGCCGCGGCTGGATCCGGTGACGAGAATGGTTTCGGACATGGGTTTGGCTCTGTGCAGTGGCTGCGAGAAACGCATCGACATCGCAGCGATAATGACGGGTGCCAAGCAGAAAACCCAGCCGGACCGGCGCCGTTCGCGCTGCGCCGGTCAGCGGGAGGCGCAGCCAGCCAACGGCGGACATGAAAACGCCGCCGATGTGCCGGCGGCGTTTTCATGTCGATGGACGGTTTACTGACCGCGCATGCGGCCCTGGAAACGCGTGCCGTTGTTGCCCATGTGCGCGAGCTTGATCTTGCCGATCGCGCTGATGCGCTCTTCGGCCAGGCGGTCGGCGGCTTTGTAGGTCGGGATGCCCTCGTTCTTGGAGATCTCGAAGATGCGGCCGAGGTTGTAATAGATCGTGCGCATCATGCGCATCGCGCGCTCGCGGTTGTAGCCGTCGATTTCCAGCGACACGTTCATCAGGCCGCCGGCGTTCACCGCGTAATCGGGCGCGTACAGGATGCCG
>DASZCB010000094.1:0-3690 GCA_035943575.1 Rhodanobacter sp.
TTCAACACGCCGACCACCGAGAGCCGCAATACTTATGGCGGCCATGTCGAAATTCTGAAGTACACCGGCTACCTCACCGACAACTTCACCTTGTCTGCCCAGTACGGTGATCTCAAGAACGCCGACGGCACGCGCGATCCACGCAACTACCGCAGCGGCAATTGCCCTTGGGCACTGGATGGCCGCAATTACCCAGGCCACCCAGGTGACAACGGCGCGAGTATCCCGCTGACCAACCTGGGTTGCTTCGACCCCAATGCGCTGACGTCGTATGACACAAAGCCGGCCGACGAGACCGATCATCGCAAGGCCGGGCGCCTCGATCTGGAATGGAAGCTGGGTGATCACGATCTGCGCTTCGGTTACGACGGCGAGAAATTCACCTCGACCCATATCGGCACCACCATTACGGGCGGCGCTTACTATCGTTACTACAGCTATGTCAGCGGCAAGAAGGTCAACGGTGTGACGCCGCCGGCCGGCACCACGGAATATGTACGTGTTCGCCACGACAATACGCCGAGTGGATCCTTCGAGGTGGACAACACAGCGGCCTATCTGGAAGACAACTGGAAGCTCAACGACAAATGGCTGCTTTATGTCGGCCTGCGCGACGAGACGTTCAACAACAAGAATGGCGAGGGCAAGAGCTTTGCCAAGAAGGACAACCTGATCGCGCCTCGCCTCGGTCTGTCCTGGGATATCACCGGGGACTCGACCAACAAGTTGTCCGCCACGCTGGGTCGTTACTACATTCCGATTGCGTCGAACACCAATATCCGCGCCAGCGCAGCCGAACTCTTTACGCATGATTACTACACCTTCAGTGGCGTTGATCCCGCCACTGGCGCACCAATCACCCTAGGCCAGAAACTGGGCAGCACCCAGGTGCTTGAAAATGGCGTGACGCCCAATCCGGGTAGCGTGGTGGCGACCAGCCTGAAACCGATGTCCCAGGACGAGTTGATCGTCGGTTTCGAACATAAGTTCAATCAAGAGTGGTCGGGCGGTGTGCGCGGCGTGTTGCGCAAGGTCAACAACGGCATGGACGATACGTGCTGGCACGGTGCGTTCGACAACTGGGCAGCTGACAAGGGCTATACCAACTTTGATTCGGGGCAGTTGGCCAACTGCGTAGTGGTCAATCCCGGCAAATCCAATTCGTTCAACCTGGATCTGCAGGGCGACGGCAAGCTCTCCAATGTGTCGATTCCTGCCAAGTACTTCAATCTGCCCGATTACAAGCGCAAATACACTGCCTTGGAGTTCTTCTTCGAGCGCGCCTGGGACGAAAAGTGGTTCTTGCAGGGTTCGTACACCTGGGCGCATAGCTACGGCACTAGCGAAGGTTATGTGGAATCCAACCTGCAGCAGTCCGATGCGGGCATCAGCCAGTCGTTTGACTTCCCCACGCTGGAGCATGGCGACAACGGCAACCTGCCCAACGATCGTCGTCACGCGTTCAAGTTGTTTGGCGCGTATCAGGTCGCGCCGACGTGGCGTTTGTCGGCCAACCTGCTGGTGCAGTCGGGTCGGCCACAGAGCTGCTTCGGCATAGCTCCGTTGGAGTCGCCCGATTACGGTGATCCGTCCAATGGCAGCGGCGGTGCGGGTGGTTACAACGCGAGCAGCTTCTATTGCAATGTGGGCGGCACCCACCCGGTCGTCATCAATGGCACGACCTACGACGCGCCGAATCAGGTGTTGCGTCCGCGCGGTACGGCAGGCACCACGCCGTGGCTGTATCAGTTTGATGTCGGCGTGCAGTGGATGCCGAAGATCTCGGAAGGCAAGCTGTCGTTCCGCGCCGATATCTTCAACGTGTTCAACCGGCATACGCCGGTGCGTACCAACCCGTTCCACGAGTACCGCAATGCGGACGTGCCGGGCGGTATCACGATTGATCCGAACTATGGTCAGGTGGACGACTATCAGCAGCCACGTGTCTTGCAGCTCACCGCTCGTTACGACTACTGATTAGATAGGAAGAAGACGAACCCCGGTTCACGGGGTTTGTCTGTTCAGATGTAAATGTTGCGACATTCAACTTGATTCAATTTGGCCCGGCCTCATTGCTCCCCGCTGAGGTCGGGCATTTTTCAAAGTGCAATCGCGGCGCTTACTTCTCGTAGCGCTGCTGCAGGAACGCGAACATCGCGCGCAAACCCATCGCCTCGCCGCCGCGCGGGCGGCCGGGACGGTCGGCGTCGTTCCAGGCGTAGGTGTCCAGGTGCAGCCACGGCATCGTGTCGGGCACGAAGCGCTCCAGATACAGCGCCGCGGTGATCGCGCCGGCGTGACGCGACGCGCCTGCATTGGCGAAATCGGCCAGGTACGAATCGAGCATCCGTCGATAGGGCCGCCACAGCGGCAGCTGCCACAGCGGATCGTTGACTGTGTGGCCGGCGGCCAGCACAGCGGCGGCGATCGTATCGTTGTTGGCGAACAGCGCCGGCAGGTCGGGGCCCAGCGCGACACGGGCGGCCCCGGTCAGGGTGGCGAAGTCGATGATCAGTTCAGGCTGCTGCTCGGCGCCGTAGGTGAGCGCATCGCACAGCACCAGGCGGCCTTCGGCGTCGGTGTTGTCGATCTCCACGCTGAGGCCGGCGCGGGTGGTGATCACCTCGCCCGGACGCATCGCGTTGCCGGCCACCGCATTCTCTACCGCCGGGATCAGCAGGGTCAGCCGCACCGGCAAGTTCGCCTGCATGATCAATCCGGCCAGCGCGATCGCATGCGCCGCGCCGCCCATGTCCTTCTTCATCCAGCGCATGCCGTCGGACGGTTTCAGATCGAGCCCGCCAGTGTCGAAGCACACGCCTTTGCCGATCACGACGAGTTTGGGATCGCTGGCCTTGCCCCAGTTCAGCTCGATCAGTCGCGGTGCGCGATGGCTGGCGCGGCCGACCGCGTGGATGGTCGGGAAATTGGCCTTGAGCAGTTCGTCGCCGACCCACTCGCGCACCTTCGCCTTGTGCGTCTTGCCGAGTTGCTTGATCGCTTCGGCCAGTTGTTTGGGCCCCATGTCCTCGGTCGGTGTGTTGACCAGGTCGCGTACCTGCGCGGTGGCCTGCACCAGCGGCGCCAGCTGCTGTAGCTCGGCAGTGGCGACGGCGAGCCGGGCCGGTGCGCGCTTCGGCTGCCGGTAGCGATTGAACTGATAGGCGCCGAGCGCCCAGCCCAGCGCGGCCTGGGTCGGATCGGTCAACACGCCTTCGTCGGCGAGGTGGTAGTTCGCGTCGGGCAGGCTGCATGGCAGCGCGGCGAGTGCTGCCAGCGGATCACGCGGGTCGACGCCGACCAGCACGCGCACCAGCTTTCCGGCGGGATCGGATAGCAGCGCGAAAGTACCCGGCGCTGCCGCGAAGCCGCTGTCGCTCAGCCAGCGCCGCTGCGCTGCGCTGAGCCGACGGCGGGTCGCGGCGTAGTGCGTGGCGTCGGTGGTCTCGATGGCGATGCTGTGGCGGGCGCCGGGCTGGCGTTCGATCAGGGCGGACATGCGGAATCCTTCTGGCTGGCGGCGGCATGGAGCGCGCCGGATTCATGACGATCAGCCCACAATCATGCGCGTTTTTCCCGGTGCTTGCCTACGGTCGGTTCGCTCGGCGGGTCGGGTGTTGCGCGTCGAGCCAGTCGGCCAGCGCGGTCATGTTGCGCAGATCCAGTTCGGGCGGCGTACCCAGTTCGACG
>DASZCB010000095.1:0-2604 GCA_035943575.1 Rhodanobacter sp.
TCAGTCTGGCCGTCGCAGCGGCGGTAGCGATGCCGTTGAGTGCGTCCGCGCACGGCTGGGGCCATGGCGGTGGTTGGGGTCATGGCGGTGGTGGGCATGGCTGGGATCGCGGTGGCGGCTGGGATCGTGGCGGCTACTATCGGCACGGTGGTGGCTACTGGAGCGGCGGTCGCTGGATTGCCGGTGCGATCGTCACGGGTGCGGTGGCTGGCCTCGTCAGCGATGCGCTACGGCCGGCGCCGGTCTACTACGAGCAGCCGCAGGTGATCTATCGCGAGCCGAGGGTCGTCTACGAGGATGAACCGATCGTCACGCGTCACGTGGTCACCCGCACCGTGGTGTACGACAACGGTTACCCCACGCGCTACGTGCGTGACGACGGCGACGACTGATCGATCATCGCCGTAGCAGGTATCACGCAGAGACTAAAGAGCCCGGCCTATGCCGGGCTCTTTACTGTTGCGGGATGCCCTGTTCAGTGGGCCGGCATGCGCGTTGGCTGCTCCGCACCGCTGCCATGGCGCTTGGCGTGAGCACTCAAGTCATCGAAGCGCGCCTTGTCGATCTTGCTGATCGACTCGATCGCGCAGGGCGGCTGATTGCGTGAGCGCACGGTCTCGCCCACCTCGCCGCAGATGCGGCCCTGGTTGACGACGGCGTTGGATCGGTTGGGCCGGAACATGAGGCCGGGAGGCGACATGCCAAGTCGCGGGCACTCATTCTGCAATTTCACCAGATAACGCTTCGGGCCCGTACGTACGATGGCGGTGCGCGCATCGACGATATGCCACTCGTTGATCTGGGTCGTGTCGATGCAGTCGGAAGTGTGCAGTGGCGTACGTGCCGACGGCGTCTCGGCGGCTTGCACGGCACCGGCACCGACGGTGAGAGCAAGCAGCAGGGTGGGGATGAGCGTTTTCATGGGCGTTACCTCGTCTGTTCGGGTAATACGCGTGCCGTGAACCAGTCACGGGGACTGCATGCCAACCAGTATTTGCATCGGCATGGGGGGAGGTGTCGCTGCAAAGTATCTGCCATCTACATATCACAAGAAGTGAACGGTTGGCACGGCATGCTGGCGGGCATGATTTTGACAAATCCACGCCGCAAGACGCTCCGCACGACGGCCATCTTGCTGGTCCTGCCAGGGAGTAGGCGATGACGACGTGGCAATCGTCTGCGCCGGCACATATCGGTGCACGGTTCCGGCAGGTGCGGCAGCGGACGCTGGAGTTGTGCGTCGGCCTGAGCGCCGAGGACATGCAGCTGCAGTCGATGCCCGACGCCAGCCCCGGCAAATGGCATCTGGCCCATACCAGCTGGTTCTTCGAACAGTTCGTGCTGGGCCGCGACCCGGCGTACCGGCCGCACGATCCGGCGTGGCATTACCTGTTCAATTCCTACTACCAGTCGGTCGGGTCGATGCATGCGCGGCCACAGCGCGGGCTGCTGTCACGGCCGTCGCTGGACGAAGTTCGCGGTTATCGGGGTTACATCGACGACGCGGTGAGCGAGCTGCTCAACCGCGATGACGATGCAGAGCTGGTCGCGCTGATCGAACTGGGTTTGCAGCACGAGCAGCAACATCAGGAGTTGCTGCTAACCGACATCAAGCATGCGTTCTGGTGCAATCCACTGCAGCCGGCGTACCGCACACCGATCGCTGCTTCGGCTGTGGCGAAAACGGTGTCGCTGCGCTTCGTCGATGGCCGCGAAGGCATCGTCGAGATCGGTCATCGCGGCGAAGGGTTTGCGTTCGACAACGAAACCCCGCGTCATCGCAGCCTGCTGCAGCCGCATGCGTTGGCAAATCGGCTGGTGACCAATGCCGAGTATCTGGCGTTCGTGTGCGAGGGTGGCTATCGCGAACCCGGTTTGTGGCTTTCCGACGGCTGGGCGACGCTGCAGCGCGAAGGCTGGCAGCATCCGCTGTACTGGCAGGCGGATCTGGCCAGCGAGTTCACTCTCGCCGGCGTGCGTGCGCTCGATCCGCACGAGCCAGTATGCCATCTCAGCTATTACGAGGCCGAGGCGTTCGCGCGCTGGGCCGGTGCGCGGTTGCCGACCGAGGCCGAATGGGAATCGGCGGCGCAAGGCGTCGGTATCGGCGGCAATCTGCAGGACACGCAGCGCTTCCAGCCACGCGCGGTAATCGCTGCTGGTGGCCTGTTGCAACTATATGGCGATGTGTGGGAATGGACGGCCTCGCCCTACATCAATTATCCGGGCTTTCGCCCGCTGCCTGGTTCGCTGGGCGAATACAACGGCAAATTCATGTGCGGCCAGTGGGTGTTGCGCGGCGGTTCCTGCGTCACTCCGCGCGATCACATTCGCGCCAGCTACCGCAATTTCTTTCCACCCCATGCCCGCTGGCAGTTTGCCGGGCTACGACTGGGACAGGACCGATGAGCAGTGTGCAACCCTGTGGCGTCAGCGACGACGATCGTCGCCCGCCGGTAAACGATTTGCTGGAAATCGCCCAGCGCGGTCTCGGCGCGAAACCCAAGCGCTTGCCCTCGTGGCTGTTCTACGACGAGCGCGGTTCCGCCCTGTTCGACGCGATCTGCGAGCAGCCGGAGTACTACCTCACTCGCTGCGAAATCG
>DASZCB010000096.1:0-2402 GCA_035943575.1 Rhodanobacter sp.
ATGTTGCCGCGATTGCGGTCGAACAGCGGCAGCGTGATGCCGATGCTGAAGCCGTGGGTGGTTACGTTGCTGGTATCGCGCGCGGTATTGAAACCGATGCTCAACGCTGGAAACTGGGCGAGCACGGCCGCGCGCAGCTTCGCCTCCTGCGACTGGTAGCCGGCCTGCAGCGCGAGCAGGTCGGGCCGCCGCCGCGGCAGGTCGGCCAGTGCCCGCTGCACCTGCTCCGGCGTCGGGCTGGTCTGATACGGCGCGCCGACCAGATCGAGCGTTGCGTCCGGGGCCAGTCCGAGCAGGACGTGCAGATCCGTTTCCGCCTGATGCAGCGCGATCGCCGCGTCGGCCAGTCGCTTGCGCACATCTGCGCCGGCATTGAGACCGGCGCTGGCACTGTCGTACGTAAGATTGCCAGCACGCAGGGCCGCGTCGATGGAGGGTTCGAGTGGGGCCAGCGCGACCTGCTCGGCCGTGAGCCGCGCCTGCTGCGCGCGCAGGGTCAGCACCTGATCAAACAACAATCGTGCCTGTGCCACGCTCTGCCATTCCGCCCACAACAGGTCGAGATTCACCTGCTCGGCCTGGCTGCGCGCGGCCGCACGGCGTGACGAAAGTGTCAACAGCGCGGTGATGTCCTCGCTGATGCCCAGGCTGTACGCGCTGCTCACGCCAGCACCGGTGTGGCCGGGAAAGTCCGCGCTGTAACTCAGCTGCGGATCGGGCAGCAGGCCGGCAGCGAACGCCTGCGCGCGGGCGATGCCGAGCTCGTCGCGCTTGACCTTCAGGGCTGGACTGTTGACCACCGCCAGCATCGCCACTTCGGTCACGTCGAGCCCGTCGGACGGATCGAAGCGATGGGTCGACATCGCAGGTATGGGCATGTCCTTCGACGGGGCAACAAGGCCGGCCACGCTGGACGCACCATGACCATCGCCAAGCGGCGCCGGCGCATAGGTGGCGCAACCGGACAGCAGCAGTACGGCGATCACACTCAGCCGCGCGGCTGGCGCGCTCTCGAATAATGCCCTGCCACATGCCTTGCGTGCCCATCCGCAGAACTTCTGCCGGGGTAGTACGTGATTGCGCGCGAGACTGACCAGGCAACACCTCACTTGAAATGGTGGATAAAGCCGACCCGGAAACCGCCAGGCAACCAGCCGATGATCAGGGGCGAGTTCCGGTGCGTCGCCCATATGCCGACGCCAGTACCGATCGCTGCGCCTACCAGCACGTCGCTTTGCCAGTGAGCACGTGTCTTCATTCTGGCCACCGCATCGTATACAGGCAGCAAGGCGAGCGCGTACACGGCGGGATGATCCTGACCGTAATTCAGCATGAAGGGCGTGACGGCGGCGGATATCGCAGCGACTTCACCACTGGGGAAACTCTGTGCATGACTTCCCGCAAAGAAACGGTTGGGATCACTGGTCTGCGACGGACGTTCGCGCTGGAAGACGTATTTCAACCCGGTCGTGCCGACACTGGTGATGGCCAGCGCGTCGACCGAGCGCCAGAACGTGTCGCCCAGCTTGCTCTGGTCACCCAGGGCAAACGCCCCGCCAATGACCGTGACCACGGTGCCATACATCAGTACGTTCTGATTGGTGCGCTTCCAGATGCCGCTGTTGTCGTAATGCAGGCGATGATCAATCCCCAGCGGGCCACCGGATGCCAGGGCACTACCTGACGCCATAAGAGCCAGCAAGAACAGCCATGAACGTGATACGGCCATAACGGCAACCTCCTGGGAGTGAAGAATTTCCGCCTTGCCCCCGGGAAATTACAGCGATCAGCTTTGTGTTCGCTTACATTTTCCGTGGCACTGCCATTACAGCCGGTTGTCGCGGGATGATTTGGACGGCCATGCCATAATGAACAGTCATCCGGATTGATTGCCTGCCATGAGTCGTCGCCTGCTCGTCACCAACGCCTTGCCCTATGCCAATGGCCCGCTGCACATGGGCCATCTGCTGGGCTATATCCAGGCCGACATCTGGGTGCGCGCGCAACGGATGGCCAGCAACAAGGTCGTGTATGTCTGCGCCGACGACGCCCATGGCACGCCGATCATGCTGGCCGCGGAAAAAGCCGGCGTGACACCGGAAGCCTTCATCGACGGTATCCGCCAGGGACATGAGGCCGACTTCGCCGCGTTCGGCGTGGCGTTCGACCATTACCACACCACGCATTCGGACGAGAACCGCGAACTGGCGACGCTGATCTACACGCGCCTGCGTGATGCCGGCTACATCGCCAAACGCAGCATCCAGCAGTTGTTCGATCCGGAAAAGCAGATGTTCCTGCCGGATCGCTACATCAAGGGCATCTGCCCGAACTGCGGCACACCCGACCAGTACGGCGACAACTGTGAACACTGCGGCGCCACCTACGCGCCGACCGACCTG
>DASZCB010000097.1:0-6697 GCA_035943575.1 Rhodanobacter sp.
GGCCTTTGCCAGTCGCGTACACGCCACGCGGAACGTCCGGCTCACCGAGCGCGGCGCTTTGCCCAGATCCACGCGCGGCTTGATCGACCAAGCCTTCCAATACGAGCACGAACGCAAAATCGAGGAGAATGCGCACAGCAAAGCGGTGCGATACGGCGAGCGTGGCGTGGTCACAGCTTCGATCGAGGCCAGCAGCCGGCTGAGCGCCTCAACCTGCGAGACGCTATGCCAGCGCAGCAGGAATTCCGCTACCTCGGGCGAGCGTGCCGACGCAGAGGCCGTGTCCGCGCCGGCCAGCACTTGCTCCGCCAACGCACGCAGCCGGTTTCCCCGCAAGGGCAAGCTCTTGGCTCGCGCGATCAAGATCGCCACCGGGTTGATGTCGCAGCCCCAGAAGGCCAAACCGGCACGTCGAGCCTCATGAGCCACCGTGCCGCAGCCGCAGAAGACGTCCCCCAGCATGCCGACGGACACGTCCTGTTCGGCCGCATAGGTCAACGCGCGGCGGGTGAGAAAGGCAGGGAACTTCGCCGGATAGGCGTGGATGCGGTGCAGCGCGGCTTCCGGCTCGTCCCCGATCGACCACTGCGCACTCACCGGGGCGGCATCGAGACGGTCCCACGCCACGCGTGCTGGCGACTCGCAATCTAGGTACGTCTCAAGCATCGAACGCCGCCTTCTGAGGGGAATTGCGTATGCATATAATGCATAGTAACATGCACCTCATGCATGGCGCAAACCTGCTACCGTCTGAAATGATCCGGTCTGCCCGGAATGCGAAAAATCTATCGCAGCAAGCGTTTGGCGAATTTCTAGGCAAGTCTCAAGGTGTCATTTCGCGCTACGAGCACGGTCTCGTGGATCCGCCCACGGAGATCCTGATGCAGTGCATGCATATCCTTGCTCCCTCCACTTCGTCTCCTCCCGCTGGGCTCGAGCCGGCTATCAGCGGCGTTCGTCAGGCGCTAGAGGCGCTGGGGCGGGCGCTGGACGTGCTTCAGCATGCGTCGGTCTCAGGCCGTGACATGCCCACCAACGATGCTTCACACTCCCTCCTCGCCGGGGAAGGCTCGCGTCCATGAAAATCCGCACTGTCCATCCGTTCCCTGCGCGCATGGCGCCCGAGATCGCCCTGCGATCCTTGGAGGGCCTGCCCCGCAACAGCCTCGTGCTCGATCCGATGGTCGGCTCGGGCACCGTCGTACGCCAGGCCTTAGCGCTAGGTCACCGAGCGATCGGCTTCGACATGGATCCGTTGGCGGTTCTCATGAGCCGCGTGTGGACTTCGCCGATCGATGCCGAAAGCGTCGACGACGAACTGGAACTCCTGATCGAGGAAGCGGACGCGGTCGACCTGCGTACAACACGGCTGGAGTGGCACGATCCCGAGACCACTGCGTTCGTCCACTACTGGTTTGCTGCCAAGCAACGCCGTGCGTTGACGCGGCTAGCGGTCGTGTTTGCGCGCAGGCGTCGAGTCCACCTGGATGAAGCGCGCCGTGCCGCCATGGATGTCCTGCAGGTCGCGTTGAGCCGCATTATCGTGACCAAGGAGCAATGCGCGTCGCTAGCGCGCGACACTTCGCACAGCCGCCCACATCGCGTGGCTGACGACAACGATTACGATGTCCTGGCCGGCCTGCGGCGTTCGACGGCCTCGCTACTCGATCGCTTGCAGGAGCACCCGCTGCGGCGTCGGGCTCGTATTGCGCTGGGCGATGCGCGTGATATGACCCTGCGCGCGGGATCAGTGGACTACATTTTGACGTCACCGCCCTACCTCAACCAAATCGACTACATGCGCGGGCACCGGCTGTCGCTGGTGTGGTTCGGATACGCGCTGACCGAGCTGCGGGTGATCCGAGGCAGCACCATCGGAGCTGAGCGGGCAAGCGATGACGGCACTCGTGCGGATATCGCGCGGATCGTCCGCGCCATGTGCCGGGCCGATGACCTGTCCACGCGCCACGAGAGCATGGTGCTGCGCTATGCCACCGATCTCCAGCGTCTGCTCGCAGAATCGGTCCGCGTCCTCACACCCACCGGACGCGCGGTGTTCGTGGTCGGCAATTCGTGCCTGAAGGATCAGTTCATTCACAATGCCAATGGCGTTGCGAAGGCGGCGCAATTGGCCGGTTTGAGAGTAGTAACGCGCAAGGAGCGCGAGCTGCCCCATGCCAATCGCTACCTGCCGCTGACCGCGGACGGTACGTTGTCCAAGCGCATGCGCACGGAGACCGTCCTGACATTTGCAGCGGCTTAATCGGTTACAAGTACAGACTGAAATAATTGTCTTCGCGCAGGACCAAGATCAGTTCTTTCAACCAAGCACTATCCTGCAAAGCGACAAAGCTTTCGCGCTGCGCCTGCAGTAGTCGCAGTGGATCGTCAGTATGGCCCAAGGCCACCACCGTGACGCGTTCGGCGGTCTCGATGTCCCCCGACTTGAGCAATGCGTCTGTGACGGCGGGCAATTGCGCGAGGAAACCGGCATCTTCCGCGAGCAAAACGTCTAGACATTGGCCCAAGGTGCCACGCCCCCATTCTTCGTGCGGATCGATCACCTGAAAGCCGTGCACCAGCTCCGATACCGACCAACTGAACGACGCTCGAAGCCGGGCTTGGATGGGCGACGGCAACCAGGTTTCGGAGGTGTAGAGGATGTCGGGGTTGCCCGCAACATGCGACAAACGCCAAAGTAACCAACGCGTGGCTGATCGCGGCAACTCCAGAATCACACGACGACATAACAGTAGATAGCGAGCGTCGCGCCGACTCAAGGCCCAAGCGTCGTTCAAGGCCTGCGCTTGGCGCGCAGGCGACTCCGAAAGTAAGTTAAGGAATAGGGAATCGGCGGACGATTGACTATAGGTGCCCACGGAATGGCAAAACGTCGCGAATGATGCAGCGGTCAACACATTGTCCGGGGGGACCGTGATCCTGCCCGACGTCACGTGAGGGTTTTCACGCAGGTAGCCAGTTAAATCGACCCACCCTAGTCGGGCGAGCTCCGGATCAAAGACCACACCGAACACGGGCACAGTCGATTCGCGCCAGGTCTTCGCATGCTGATTGATTGGCACAAAATATCCGCCGCTACGCCGGCGATAGGTCGGTCCGGCTTTGATTTGCAGGGCAACGCAGTGACCCTCGGTCTCGTCGTCCTGCGGCAGGTCGACATACGCATCCTTACCGAAATCGTTTTGTTGATCGATTTCCTGGAAAAAGCAATCAAGGTTTTCGAAGAATCCCGCGCATGCGCGCACACCGGCCCGTGACGTCGCGCGTGCCGAACGACGCCTTACTTGCTTACCACCGTAGAGAAAATCGTTGGTCACACCGGTCAGCCACCCAAGAAAAATCTAATCGAAGGATACGATCCTTGCGGGCTCGCATGGTAAGCATGGCTAGAGCAAGCGATTAGTCTGTCAGTCTTGGGTCGTTCACGCCCCTCGGCTAGGGCTCACCTGTTCGCTGGACCAGCTATAGGGTTCGCAAGGAAGTTGCATGGATGCGGCCACCGGCAACTGTGGCATTACGACAGCCTCTCCAAAGCTGAGCAATGCTCCTCATTGGCTTCTTGTAAGTCCGCAAGCTAATCGAGTGCAAGAAGGTAGCAGATGCATGTGCCCGTTCAAGCTCGAATCCCAAATCGGACCTGCGCCGTGCCAACGCGTAACAAGCCATCCGCTCTTCTCCTGAAGGTCGGATCAGCACCTTCCCTTCTCCGCGCGCCAGAGCGCCTCCACAATGGGCTCGACCGTGGTCTTGAACTTGGTCGGAAACTCGCCGGCAGGGCCATGTACCCGATACATCTCGCGCTTTTTCCGGTCCGCTCGGAGCCACATCTGCTCAGCCTCCGACTCAAGTGACGCAATGACTTCGGCTGCGTCGATGGCGATCATGCCGTCAGTGTGGCAGACAAGAACCACGAAGCTTGCCGCATAGGTGGATGCCAGGATCGATAGTGAATTGATGTGAGACGATGAGAAATTGAAGTGCCACGGACGCAGGCGTTGCGTCGCGTATTTCACCTGCAACCCCACGACCTCATTGACCGCGTAGTTGAGCAGACGGCCTCCTTCGACCTCCGGCCGTAGCGTCACCGGTCCTCCATGCATGGCCACGATGTCGGCGAGCACGGCACCGTGATACAGCTTGTACTCACGAATCATTCGCAGAATTCTTGATGAATTTAATAGTTCCGACAAACTTGTAAATCAGCCTGGCCTTCCCTTGGCCGTTGTGCACAACGAAAAGATGATGGACGGTAGACGTCGGGGCTTTGCGGAGCTGGGTGGTACCGATAAAACCTCTGCCGCGCTCGATCACCTCTGCTTTGGCGTCCTTGTATCCGGAAATATCGAGCGGATCATGGACGTACAAAGAATTGCTTAAGCCAATGGACGTCCGTTCGATATAGCGCACGAGATAGCCGGGCAACGCGGCGTCGCCAAGCAATGTGCCGAGCTGGGTCAGTTTGTCCTTGGCACTCTTGTTCGACGCCAGCAGTTTTTGTACTTTCTCGTTGTAGTCGAACAGGCTGAACGACATCTCACCGCGATCCAGGTCCACGGTCGAGCGGTCGATGCTATTGCTAGTGACCGGGGAGATTCGAGCATCGCCTAGCCAAACCAGCGAGCCGAGGCCTTCCTTGATCGCCGAGAGCGCCAAGCGGTGGAAGACGAAGCAGCGGTGCCAGTCCATGTACAACGCTTGCGGAATGGTTAGTTCAAAGAAACTCAAGTAATCGCCACGGCTGCCAAACATCCGCGCACGCTGAATGTAAGTGTCCTGCTGGATTTTGTGCTGCACGTCGCGAGTAAAAAACATCGATAGCAGATTGTTGAGCGTCACGCCGCGCGAGACGATGTTGCCGCCGATGATGATTGTAAAGAGGCTCTTGGGATCAGTCGCGGCGCTTGAGTTGTCTTTCCAATCCCGTTCGCTATTCAGGATGACAATGGCATTGCGAGATATGTTTCCCAGAATGTATGACGTGATGTCATCCGGCAAGGCGTCCGGGTAGCGTTTTTTCGCTAGCTCCCAGATCGCACTGGTATACCTCTCGAATTGAGAACCTTCACGTGCAACCAGAACTGCAAGCGTCTGGTGCACGACTGTCCAATCGCTTTTGTGATCGACCTTCTTGCCGCTTGTATGCACAAGGAACGAGTAACACTCTTCCGCTTTGTTCACGTAGAAATTGAGATAGGCGGCGTTTACAAGGAAGCCAAACAGCGCCTGGCGGGCATGGCGTGGATCGGCGCCGGCATCGGCGAGCAGGGTGCGCTGGTATTGGATTGAGCCTTCGATCGGAAAGAAAGTGTCTTGGCCGGTGTACTTGGAGTGCGGTGGAAAATCGACCCAGAACTTGCTGTCATTTTTGAACGTATTGTTTAAATCAAGGCGCGCAGGGGTTGCTGTCACACCGATATAGATTCCCCTCTTTTTGAGGATCTGACCGATCAGGTCATTGATGGGAGTTTTGCCGCCGGAGTTGACCTTGGCATTCGGTGAGGCATAGTCGGCTTCATCATCAATGACGATTACGCCATCCACACCATCGAGTTTCTCGAGAAGCTTCTTCAAGTCCGAGCCGTTCTTCTTGCAGAAAATGACGTGCTTCTGGCCCTTGATCTTCACCGCCGGGTCGAGTATCTCACTGAAGTTTCTGGCCGCCGGCGCAAGGCCCGACATCTTGAAGCGCCCTAGGTTTTGCCCTAAGAGATCGACGCTGTCATTGAGAAGGTGGATGATCACATCGCGGTTTTCGTCCAGCAACTTCGCCGTCAGGCATATCATCATTTCGGTCTTGCCGCTTTGCGGCTCGCCATAGATCACGAACGAGCGGTGACCTTCCTCAAGATTGGTTATCGCTCCACGAACGGCCTTCTCGATAGACTGGACTTCCTTTCCTGAGGCGGTGAGGCGCTTCAGCTGTCTGTTGTATTGCGCTGCCGGAATAGATGGTTTCTTGAAGCGACTGATATCAAAGACATGATTCATGGGTCTTCCTTGTAGGTTTTGCTGACGCCCCTGTATGTCCCAGCTTGAACCGGGGCAATCCTGACGGCCCCCGAAAGAGCACGGCCCTCCTCAAAGCGAGTGTACTCCCGGCGTGCATGGTTCGATCAAAGAGTACGTCGATGTCGCGCTCCGCATGATCGACTCAGCGGCACCAGCGCACCCGACGTCTCCCCCAATTTGAGTAGCACGAAGCTTTAGAGTCCGATCCCATGAGTTGAGGAGATCGGACGTGAAGAAACGTTTTTCGGAAGAACAGATCATCGGCTTCCTGCGGGAAGCCGAGTCAGGGTTGGAGGTGAAAGAGCTATGCCGTCGGCATGACTTCTCCGAGGCCAGCTACTACCTGTGGCACAGCAAGTTCGGCGGCATGACGGTGTCCGAGGCCAAGCGCCTGCGGGAACTGGAGACGGAGAACACGCGGTTGAAGAAGCTGCTGGCCGAGTCGATGCTGGAGATCGAGATCACGCGCGAGGCGTTGCGAAAAAAGTGGTGACCGCACCTGCACGACGGCTGCTGGTGCGGCAGATGACCTCCCAAGGACTGAGTGAGCGGCGTGCGTTGCGCGTGCTGCGCATGAGCGCTAGCGCGCTTCGCTACGATCCGGCGCCTGATCGTAATGCCTCGCTGCGCGAACGCATCCTGATGCTGGCGCACCGGTATCGCCGCT
>DASZCB010000098.1:0-3555 GCA_035943575.1 Rhodanobacter sp.
TGTTGAATACCGCCGAACAGGCGAACCGCCCGATCGCCTATTTGGGCAACTACGAAGGCCAGTTCCATTTCGAGGGCCGGCTGACCCGGCCGATCACCGAGCTGTTCGGCGATCAGGCCCTGCAGGACTTTGCCCGCACCCACCCGGATGGCGTGATCGTGACGCATCCGGAAAAGCTGGATGCCAACGACCTGCGTTATGCGCTGCTGGTGCAGCCCTTCCGCTCGTCATGGCTGGTGGTCTGGTCGGCCGTCTCGCTGGCTGATCTGCACGCGGGCCAGACGCCGCCGGAACCCGTCCAGCCCACCCAGGTCTATCCGCCCAACGACTGGCGCTATCGCGCGCAGCCATGAACGCGGTACTGATCGCCAGCCTGCGCAAACAGTGTGACGGCCCGCGTGACGGTGCACTGCTGCGTTTTTCGCTGGGTAATGCGCTGCTCGCCGACGGCGAGGCCCACGCGGCGATCGACGAACTGCGCCGCGCACTCGCGTTCGATCCCGCGTATTCGGCGGCGTGGAAGCTGCTCGGCAAGGCCTGCATCGATGCCGGTCAGCCGCAGACCGCGGCCGAAGCTTGGCGTAGCGGTATCGCCGCCGCCGCACAGCGCGGCGACAAGCAGGCCGAAAAGGAAATGGGCGTGTTCCTGCGCCGGCTGGAAAAGACACCGCCGTAGCGAAACGCTTCGCTAGCCTTGCTCGCGATCGTACGGGCTGACCAGGCCATCCGCCGAATAACGCTTGTACTGCCACTGGTACTGCGCGAAGGCCAGCTCGACACAGTGCTGCACGCCTTGGTTGAGCGCACCGCAGGCGATACCCAGATCGGCGTCGGCCAACCCCGGCGGCGCCGGCAGCAGATGGATGCGATAGCCGGTGCCACGCGGCAGCCGTTCGGCAAACGCGAACAGCACCGTGGCGCCGGTGCGTGCGGCCAAGCGCGGCAGCAGCACCATGGTCAGCGCATCGCGGCCGAAGAATGGTGCGAACTGGCCTTCGCCCGCGCGCGGCTTCTGATCTGGCAGGATGCCGACCGTGCCACCCGCGGCCAGCCGCTTGTACAAGGTGCGCACGCCGGCGCCATCGGCGCGCACCTGCTCCGGCGCCAGCGCGCCGCGCACTTTGCGCAGCAGGCCCTCGATCGCGGCGATGCGTGGCGGCCGGTACAGGATCGCCATCGGCGTACGGCGGCACAGCCAGTAGTTCAACAATTCCCAGCAGCCCAGGTGCGGTGCGGCGATGATCACGCCCTTGCCCGCGGCCAGCGCGGCATCCAGCAGCGCCTCGCCGCGCACCTCGCGCACCAGCGCCAGAGCGCGCTCGGCGCCGGCGCCCCAGACCTTGACGATCTCACTGGCCGACTTGCCGCTCTCGACCAGTACCTCGCGCAACAACGTCGCCTGCGCCGCGTCATCCAGCGGTGGTCGCACGATGCGCAGGTTCACGGCGGTGTTCTGCACCATGCGCCCACGCCGCCACAGCAGCAGGCGGCCCAGCCCGCTACCAATGCCGTGCAGCGCACGCAGCGGCAGCAACGCCAGCAGGCGCAGCAGCAGATAGAGCAGATACATGTCGGCACGCATCCGGACAGTTTACGGGAGCGGCCGCGGACTCCGCAGTCACGCATGACACCTGACCATCTTTCGCCGCCGCCGGCAGCTCGCGTAAGCTGGTCGCCTCGCCTCCAGCGTGCCGCCATGATTGCCCTGATCCAGCGTGTAGCATCCGCCAGCGTCAATGTCGGCGACGAAACCGTCGGTGCGATCGGCCCCGGTCTGCTGGCGCTGGTGGCAGTACAGCCGGACGACGGCGAGACGCAGACCAAGCGCATGCTGGAACGCCTGCTCGGCTATCGCGTGTTCGCCGACGACCACGGCAAGATGAATCGCTCACTCAGCGACACTGGCGGCGGTCTGCTGCTGGTCAGCCAGTTCACCCTGGCCGCCGATACGCGCTCCGGCATGCGCCCCAGTTTCACCAGTGCGGCGGCGCCCGAACACGGCCGGCGCTGGTTCGAGCGTTTGCTGGAACTTGCACGCACCGCGCATCCGGGGGTGGAAACCGGCCGCTTCGGCGCCCATATGGTGATCCAGCTGGTGAACGACGGCCCGGTGACTTTCTGGCTCGACACCGGTTGAGCAGGCGCCGGTCCGGCAGGCGTGAGGTACCCACCGCAGTCATTGCAAGGTCGTGATCTGGCGCGATTTTTGCGTACCTTGCCAGAACCTTTTCTTACTTGAAAACTGGTCAAAAAAGCAGCAGATCGCTATAATGTCCGGTTCTTGAACCCCGCGGCGGTCGGTTAATGAATAGCAAAGCTCCCCACGAGCAACAGTCGGAAATCAAAGCGCTCATCTCCAAAGGTCTGGAGCAGGGCTATTTGACTTACGCCGAAATCAACGATCACTTGCCCGACGACATCGTCGATCCGGAGCAGATCGAAGACATCATGGCGGTGCTCAAGGGCGTCGGCATCGAAGTGCACGACGCTGCGCCGGACGCCGACCCGCTGGCCGACAAGGCCGGCAGCAGCACCGACGACGAAGCCGCCGCTGAAGAGGCCGTCGCGCTGCTGTCCGCGGTGGACGCCGAAGTCGGCCGCACCACCGACCCGGTGCGCATGTACATGCGCGAGATGGGCACGGTCGAGCTGCTCACCCGCGAAGGCGAGATCGCCATCGCCAAGCGCATCGAGGAAGGCCTCGGCCAGGTGCAGACCGCGCTGGCCAGTTTCCCGCTGACCATCGAACTGCTGCTGGAGGAATACGACCAGCACCTGGACGGCAAGCGCCGCCTCAGCGAAATCCTGGCCGGCTTCCTCGATCTGGAAGAGGCCGCCGACCTCGCTCGCAAGGAGAAGGAAGCCGCCGCGCTGCTGCTGCCGGAGCCCGATCCGAACGACGAGACCGAAGCCGACGACGACGAGACCGCCACCGAGGAAGAGGAAGAAGCCGGCCCGACCGGTCCCGATCCGGAAGAGGTCAAGCGCCGCATGGAACTGCTGCGCGACTACTACGGCAAGTTCCAGAAGGCCGCACCGAAAGCCGCCAGCATCACCGACAAGAAGATCGTCAAGCTGCGCGACCAGATGGCCGAGGAGTTCCTCAAGCTCAAGCTGCCGTCCGCGCTGATCGACGGCTTCGTGCGCAAGCTGCGCGAAGTGGTCAACGACATCCGTCATCACGAGCGCGTGCTGATGGACATCTTCGTCAAGCAGGTGAAGATGCCCAAGGCCGAGTTCATCAAGACCTTCCCCAGCAACGAGGGCAACCTCGAGTGGGTGGCCGAGCTCAGCCGCAAGCGTCAGAAGTGGTCGCCGAACATCAAGACCCACCGCGAAGCGATCGACGCCGAGCAGGAGAAGCTCGCCACCATCGAGCGCAAGCTGTTCCTGCCGCTGATCGATATCAAGGACATCAACCGCGCCATGGCCAGCGGTGAGGCCAAAGCTCGCCGTGCCAAGAAGGAAATGGTCGAGGCGAACCTGCGCCTCGTTATTTCTATCGCCAAGAAATATACCAATCGCGGCCTGCAGTTCCTCGACCTGATCCAGGAA
>DASZCB010000099.1:0-3235 GCA_035943575.1 Rhodanobacter sp.
ATCCGCACGCAGCTGCTCGAACTGACTGTGCAGATTGAACACCAGCACCGGGCAACGGAAGCGGCGCGCCGGCCGGCTGGCATCGGGGTGCAGGCCCACTACATAGAACGCCTTGCCGCCGATGCTCATGCTGAAGTTCGCCGAGGCAGGATCATTGCTGACGCTGGTGTCCCAATCATGGCTGGTACGGTCGATCGCATGGATCGTGCGCAGGCGCTGCCACAGCGCCGTCTCGAACGCCGGCTCGGACATCCGTACCGAACACGGAAACAGTACCGCGAGGCTGGCGAACAAGCTGTCGTCATGCGCCTGCGCAGCGAACGCCTGCAGGCGAGCGGTGATGCGGTGGTCGTCGCACGCGCTGGCGATGTCGTGCACGCACAGGCTGTGCAGATTACGCCGCGCCTGCGACGCCTTGGCACCAAGACAGGGAAACGCGTTCTGTCCGATGAATGCCGTGAACGCGTACTCGGTCGCCTCGACCACGGCGGACCATGCCGATGTCTGTTCGGGACGAATGCCGCATACCAGCGTGCTCATCGCCATCCTGCCGTGCCGTCAACGCAGGCCGATCGGGGCCTGATCCGTATCGAAGCAAGGTACGGGCAACGACGGTTAGCGGACGTGAAGGCCCGGTTCGGCACGGTGCCTGTCAATCGCTAGAATGGCGAGGCTCCCCACTTGTCCGGCCGCGCCGCTTGTCCTCCGCCCCACGCAAGATTCTCCACGTCGACATGGATGCGTTCTACGCATCGGTGGAGCAGCGTGACGACCCGAGTTTGCGCGGCAAGCCGGTGGCGGTGGCATGGCGCGGCGCACGCTCGGTGGTGTGTGCGGCCAGCTACGAGGCACGCGTGTTCGGCGTGCGCTCGGCGATGCCGGCGATCCGCGCCGAGCGGCTGTGCCCGCAACTGATCTTCGTACCGCCGGATTTCGTGCGCTACAAGGCGGTGTCACGTCAGATCCGTGAAATCTTCGCGCGGCATACCGAACTGATCGAACCGCTGTCGCTGGACGAGGCCTACCTCGACGTCACCGTGACCAAGACTGGCCTGCCCTCGGCCACCGCCACCGCCGAGGCGATCCGCGCCGCGATCCGCGAGGAAACCCGGCTCACCGCGTCGGCCGGGATAGCGCCGAACAAGTTCCTGGCCAAGATCGCGTCGGACTGGAACAAGCCCGACGGCCAGTTCGTGATCCGTCCGCACCAGGTCGAGGCGTTCCTCACACCACTGCCGGTCGGTCGCCTGCCCGGCGTCGGCAAGGTGATGGAAGGGAAACTCGCGGTGCTTGGCATCACCACCGTCGGCGAGCTGCGTGAGTTTGCTCTGGCGGAACTGGAGCGGCGCTTCGGCCGTTGGGGCCGACGCCTGCACGAGCTGGCACGCGGCATCGACGAACACGCGGTGCAACCGGAACGGTTGACCCTGCAGATTTCCGCCGAGGACACGTTCGAACACGACCTGCTGCTGGAAGAGCTCGAACCGCACATCCGCCGGCTCGCCGAAAAGGCCTGGGCCGGCTACTTGCGCACGCATGCTTCGGAAGAGCGCAGCCGCGTCGCGCGCACCGTGGTGCTGAAGCTGAAGACCGCCGACTTCCGCACGCTGACCCGCAGCCTCACCCCGGCACAGCGGCCGCTATCGGCCGGCGAACTGGCCGAGATCGCTTGCGCCCTGCGCGATCGCATCGAACGCCCCGTCGACAGCCGCTACCGACTCGTCGGTGTGGGCCTGGCCGGCTTCGTCGACGCCGACAGCTGCGAAGCGCAACGGGATCTGTTCAATACCGGCTAGCTGGGCTTGCACTCCAATCCCACTCGCGGATCGGATACGCTCCGCGTCCGTACACTTGTACCCCCCCCGATGGAGCAGTGACATGCTTTTCGAGTTTCCAAAGGTTCACATCGCTTCCGTCAAGGATTTCGCCAAGCATTATCTGATGATCGTGCTCAGCATCCTCACCGCGCTGGGGCTGGAGGCGTGGATCGAGCATGCGCACCACCAGCGTGCCGCCGCCACGGCCGGCGCGCAGATCGAAATGGAGATCCGCACCAACCTGACCGAGAACCGCACTGCCCTGCAGCAGGATGTCGCGCAACTGAAACGACTGGACGCGATCCGTGACGCAGTGACCGAGGATCTCAAGGCACATGTGCCGGATGACGTGATCAAGCAGCACATCCTGGCGCAAACCAGAGATCACTTCGATCTCAACCTGAACTTTCCCACCCTGCGTCACGAGGCCTGGGATGTAGTCGTGGCAAACCAGTCGGCCAGCTGGATCGACCACGATCGCATGCAACGCTATTCCGCCGCGTACGCCAGCCAGCGCGACGTCATCACCGCGATGAGCGAGAACACTGCGATGCTGATGAACGGCACGGGCCTGGTCGACACCATCGCCGACTTGCGCACCGGCGACGTGCAGCCACGTGGATTTCTGCACGTCATCAGCCAGATGGCGGCCATACATGGCCAGACAGTGAACAATCTCCGCACGCTCGAAAAGCAGCTTGACGCCGCGTTGCCGGGCAAGACATCGAACACCACGAAGCCAACGCCTGCTGCCTGATCTCGACACCAGCCTCGCGCAGCGCATTTGAGCGAGCCTGCTTCCGCAGGCTCTTCATGCCCGATGACGGCGCGTGCGCTCCATGAGCGATGGACGCTTAGGTGTGTCAGAGCAACGTATATTCGAAGTCGTAGAAATGCTGGCCATCGGTGATGGTGATCGCCAGCGTACCGGCCAGCCCAAGCAGTTCGCCGGTGCCGGAATCGGGTACCACGGTGATGCTCAGCTGCGGCGTGCCGCGCGTCATCGTGCCACTGTGCTGCAACGCGAACGTGCCGCTGCGGCCATGCAAGGTGCCGCTGACCCGATCCAGCGCTACATAGCCGGCCGAGCCCGACACGTCGGTACCAACAGCCAGCATCTGACCCTTGCCGGTCGCGTCGAGATCGCCGTGAAACTGCTTGTCGAGCGCCATCCGGCCGATGCTGGGATCGCCGACGCCGTCCTGTGCCGGCTGCGGGGTTATCTTCACTTCGAACGTGCCGCGGGCATGCGTGGTCATGCATCTTCCTTTCGGTTGAGTCAGGGCACGCAAGCCTAATGGATCACGACACCCGCGCGGCGAAAGTGCAGTAGCTGGACGCGTAAGTGAACCTGCCGCGGCGGTCCAGATCAACCGATCCGGCGCGAGATCGCGAAGAACACCAGGTTGCCCAGACCG